>JBFGLA010000055.1:0-11588 GCA_041576355.1 Burkholderiales bacterium | reverse complement strand
GCATCAGCGCGGACACCCGGTCGGAGGCGAAGATCCGCATCAGGTTGTCCTGCAGCGACAGATAAAAGCGGCTCGAGCCGGGGTCGCCCTGGCGCCCCGAGCGGCCGCGCAGCTGGTTGTCGATGCGGCGCGACTCGTGGCGTTCGGTCGCGATGATCCGCAGGCCGCCCTGCGCCTTGACGAATTCGTGGTCGCGCTGCCACTGGGCGCGCAGTTCGGCGATGCGCGCGGCGTCGGCGCCCTCGGCCTCGGCGGCCTCGATGGCTTTTTCCAGGTTGCCGCCCAGCACGATGTCGGTGCCTCGGCCCGCCATGTTGGTGGCGATCGTGACGACTTTCGGTCGGCCGGCCTGCGCGACGATTTCGGCCTCGCGCGCATGCTGCTTGGCGTTCAGCACCTGGTGCGGCAGTTTCTGCTTGGAGAGCATTCCGGACAGCAGCTCCGAGTTCTCGATCGAGGTCGTCCCGACCAGCACCGGCTGCCCGCGCTCGTGGCAATCCTTGATGTCGTCGATGATGGCGTTGTACTTCTCCTTGGCGGTGCGGTACACGAGGTCGAGGCGATCGTCGCGGATCATGGTCTTGTGGGTCGGAACCACGACCGTTTCCAGCCCGTAGATCTGCTGGAACTCGTAGGCCTCCGTGTCGGCCGTGCCGGTCATTCCGGCGAGCTTCTTGTACAGGCGGAAGTAATTCTGGAACGTGATCGAAGCAAGAGTCTGGTTCTCGCTCTGGATCGACACCTTTTCCTTCGCTTCGACCGCCTGGTGCAGGCCGTCCGACCAGCGCCGGCCGTGCATGAGGCGCCCGGTGAACTCGTCCACGATGATCACTTCGCTGTCCTGCACGACGTAGTGCTGGTCGCGGTGGTACAAATGGTGCGCCCGGAGCGCGGCGTAGAGATGGTGCACGAGGTTGATGTAGGCCGGCTCGTAGAGGCTCGCTCCCTGCGGCAGAATCCCCACCCGGGCGAGGATTTCCTCGGCGTGCGCGTGTCCGGCCTCCGAGAGCAGGATCTGATGGTTCTTCTCGTCTACCCAGAAATCCCCCGCCCCCTTCTCCTCGGGCTGCCGAGAAAGGAGGGGAGCGACCTCGTTCATGCGGTGATAGATTTCGGTGCGATCCTCGGCCTGCCCGGAGATGATGAGCGGCGTCCTCGCCTCATCGATAAGGATCGAATCGACCTCGTCGACGATCGCGTAGTGC
Source organism: Burkholderiales bacterium (assembly GCA_041576355.1). GTDB lineage: Bacteria > Pseudomonadota > Gammaproteobacteria > Burkholderiales > SG8-39 > JAOUFA01. Next base: position 10,383 of record JBFGLA010000055.1, on the reverse strand, counting down.
AGCCGCTTTTGAAACCGATCTTCTACGCGCATCGCCATGTTGTCGCGCAGGTAGTCGAACCCAAATTCGTTGTTCGTTCCGTAGGTGATGTCGGCGCGGTACGCGGCGCGCTTCTGCTCGGGTTCGAGGTCGGGTATGTTCACGCCGACCGTGAGTCCGAGAAAGCCGTAGATCTTCCCCATCCACTCGGCGTCGCGCTTGGCGAGGTAGTCGTTCACGGTAACGATGTGGACACCCTTGCCGGTCAGCGCGTTCAGGTAGGCGGGCAGGGTCGCGACCAGGGTCTTGCCCTCGCCGGTGCGCATCTCGGAGATCTTGCCATCGTGCAGCACCATGCCGCCGACGAGCTGGACATCGAAGTGACGCATGCGCAGCGTGCGCTTGCCCGCCTCGCGCACCACCGCGAAGGCCTCCGGAAGAATCTCCTCCACCGCCTCCTTCTCCGCCGTCTCCTTCTCCTCATCGGCGGAGGCGCCGACCCGTTCGGCGATGCGCGCGCGGAATTCGTCCGCCTTGGCGCGTAGTTTTTCGTCGGGAAGCGCCGCGATTTCCGTTTCGAGGGCGTTGATGCGCACGACGATGCGCGCGTACTGCTTGAGGAGCCGCTCGTTGCGGCTACCGAATATCTTCGTGAGGACGTTGGCGATCATGACGCCCGGGCGCGTACCGGGTCGGCCCGCAGCAGAGTGGCGAAAGCGGAAAATTTTAGCACGCCGGGCTCGCCTGCCCGGCGCACCGAGACAGACCTACTTCTGGGTACGCTCGAGCGGTCCGCCGCTTGCCGCTTTCGCGTCGGCCGCGTTCGGGCTGGAGCCGAGAAGGAATCGCGCCGGGTTCTGCGGGACGCCCTTGTAGCGAACCTCAAAATGCAGATGCGGACCGGTCGATCGGCCCGTTGAGCCGACCTCGGCGATCTTCATCCCGCGCTGGGCCACGTCGCCTTCCTTCACGAGAAGCTTCGACGCGTGCGCGTAGCGCGTCACGAGGTCGTTGCCGTGATCGATATCCACGGCATAGCCGTACTGCGGATGGAATCCGGCGAAAACCACGACCCCGGCTGCGGCGGCAATGATCGGAGCCCCGACGTCCGCGAGGAAGTCGATCCCTTCGTGCATTGCCCATTGCCCCGTGAACGGATCTACCCGCTGCCCGAATCCCGACGCGTTGAAGCGCGCGCTCACGGGCATCATCGACGGGAGCAGCTTCTTCTTGACCGCTTGCTCGAACAGCTGCGCTTCGAGCACACCGAGCAGATCCGTGCGGCCTTCGACACGCTGCGAAACCTCGCCCAGCTTCTCGCGGAACTGCGACAGCGATAGATTTTGCGGCGGCATCAGGGTCGGCGCAGCGCCGCCAAGTCCCGGCACTTGGGCCATGCGGAACTCGTGCGGCTTGACGCCGGCAACCTTGGAGAGCCGATCGCCCAAGGCGTCGAGCCGGGCAAGCTGAGCCTGCATTTCTCCAAGCTTCACCGCCATGGCGTTCAAATTCTGCTGCACGAACTCGCGCGCCCGTTCGGACTCCGCTTTCTGCGCTGCCAGAACGAGCTGCTGCACGAGCGGAATCCGGACCTCGGCGGCAAAGCGTAGCGTCAGCCAGTAGAGCCCGATCGTCAGGCTGATCAGCAACAGTAAACCCACGCCAGCGCAGGCGAAAAAATGGCGCGCCGAAACGGTAACCGTCCGCGCCTTTGCCAGCCTGTGCGGGATCACGATAATCTGCACACTACCCTCCCAAAATACCCTTGTTCCATGCGCCTTCCCAAACTCGATCGGTTCCTGGCAGCCGATCCGGATTTGCAGCCCATCATCGAGAAGGCTCTTACGATCGACGCGCTCGCGAAACTCTGTGCTGCCCTCTTACCGTCCGATCTCGCGAAACGAACCCGGGTTGCAAACGTCAAGAGCGGCCGCGCCGTACTTCTCGCGTCGAACCCGGCCGATGCTGCAAGGCTCAGACTTTACAGTGAAAAATTAACGGCCGCGATCTCTCAAACTCAAGGCGAGGTTATTGTAATTTCTGTGAAGGTGCAACCAAACATTTCACAGGAAAAGCATGGTGCACTGCACCATAAACCCGAATTGACCGGTCAGGCGATTGCCGCACTGACGTCTCTTTACAACAAATTGCCCGACTCCCCCGCACGGCGCGCCCTGCAAGCGCTGCTGGAGCATCACGCGCACGAATCTATACCGCCACCAGCAAGCGCTCGAATAGAAACAACAGGAGAATCAGCAGCAAGACGAAAAGCGCGTACTTGAAGATCCTCCACGAGATACTCAGGTACCTGCGCTCGCCGGTCACCACGTACAGAAGGACCGACACGGCGAGCGCAATCGCGACCAGCAGGACAATCACTCGAACGAGCAGCATAGTCGCGAGCGGTTCGAGGGGCGGGGTGCGCAGCGGTCCTGCGCGCCCGGCCACAGCGCCCGTTACGCCGGCCTAAGTTCCGCGCGGCTTTCCGACACTTGGCTCAGGCCAACTGGTTCGCGAGACTCGCGATGCCGGCCGGGGCTTCGTCAGCGCGTTCGAACGAGGCGATTTCCCACGCGGTCGAGTCCGCCAGGAGCGCCCGCAGCAGCTTGTTGTTGAGCGCGTGCCCGGATTTGTGCGCGCTGTAGGTGCCGAGCAGGGGCTTTCCGAGCAGGTAGACGTCGCCGATCGCGTCGAGAACCTTGTGCCGGATGAATTCGTCCGCAAACCGCAGACCATCGGCATTCAGAACGCGGTACTCGTCCAGAACGACCGCGTTCTCCAGCCCGCCTCCGAGCGCAAGCCCGGATTCTCGCAGAGCCTCGACATCCTGCATGAAGCCGAAAGTGCGCGCCCGCGCGATTTCCTTCAGGTAGGACGTGTGCGCAAAGTCGATCGCCACCGACTGGTTGGTGCGGTCGATGACGGGATGATTGAAGATAATCGAAAACGAGAAGCGCAGGCCTTCGTGCGGCTCGAAACGCGCCCACTTGTCGCCTTCGATAACCTCGACCCGCTTTTTGATGCGCACGAACCGCTTCGGGATCGCCTGCTCCTCGATTCCGGCCTGCTGCAGCAGAAGCACGAACGGCGCCGCGCTGCCATCCATGATGGGAACTTCCGGCGCGTCGATGTCGATATACGCGTTGTCCACACCCAGACCCGCGAGCGCCGACATCAGGTGCTCGACCGTGGCGACCTTGGCATCCCCCGATACCAGGCACGAGGAGAGCCTCGTATCGCCCACGAGGTCCGCTCGCGCGGGAATATCGATAGGAGAATGGAAGTCGACGCGGCGAAAAACGATGCCGGTGTCCGGCTGCGCGGGTCGGAGCGCAATGTTCACTTTCTGGCCGGTGTGCAGGCCGACGCCCGCGGCGCGAATAAGCGACTTCAGGGTGCGTTGCCGAAGCATGAATAAGTCTCTGTAGGGAAAGCGGATTGTAGCAGAGCGAGCCTCGCCTTACAGTGCGAATTTTCACGAATTGCGCGATCTCGGCTAACGCGCCCCATGCTTGCCGCCGTGCACTCGCTCGTCAGTCGGCCTGCTTTCTCAAGAACGCCGGGATGTCGTACTTGTCGACGCCGCTCTGCTGGAGCGCCTCCACCGTCGAGGCGCGGTTTCTGCGGATCACGGCGGGGACCGCGTCGAGCTGGCTGTAATCGATCGAGTGGCCAACTCCCGCGGCGACGGGCTGGTTGTCGGTGCCAGTCCTTTGCGCGACGACGAGGTGCGACTTCTGCACCCGCGCGGCCGCCGCCGGGCCCAGGCCGGTCGCCACGACAGTGACGCGCAGATCGTCGCCCAAGGAATCGTCGTAAACACCGCCGTATATGATCGTCGCATCTTCCGCGGCGAATGCCCGGATGATGTTCATGACCTCCTTGGTTTCGCGCAGCTTCAGACTCTGGCGCGAGGCGGTGATGTTGACGAGCACGCCGCGCGCCCCGGCGAGATTGACGCCTTCGAGCAACGGGCAGGCAATCGCCTGCTCCGCGGCGATACGCGCGCGATCGATGCCGTTTGCCGCGGCCGATCCCATCATCGCCATGCCCTGTTCGCACATCACCGTACGCACGTCCTGGAAATCCACGTTGACCAGTCCCGGCAGGTTGATGATCTCGGCAATCCCGGCGACGGCGCTGTTCAACACGTCGTCGGCGGCGCGAAACGCCTCGTCCTGCGTGACGTCCTCGCCCAGCACCTCCTCGAGCTTGTCGTTCAAGATCACGATGAGCGAGTCGGTGTGCGGGGCGAGCGCGTCGATTCCCTGCTCGGCGATCCGCATGCGCTTGGATCCCTCGAAGGAGAACGGCTTGGTCACGACGGCTACCGTGAGGATGCCCATCGAACGTGCGACCTCGGCGACCACCGGCGCGGCGCCGGTCCCGGTGCCCCCGCCCATGCCTGCGGTGATGAACACCATGTGCGCTCCCTCGATCGCCTCCTCGATGCGCTCGCGCTCGGCGACAGCGGCCGCGCGTGCTTCCTCGGGCTTCGCGCCGGCGCCGAGGCCGCTCGCGCCCAGCTGTATCTGGATGCGCGAGTTGTTGCGCGCGAGCACCTGCGCGTCGGTGTTGACGGCGATGAACTCGACGCCTTCGACGCCTTTCGCGATCATATGATTCACGGCGTTGCCGCCGGCGCCGCCGACGCCGACGACCCTGATGATCGGTCCCGTTGCATGATTGTCTACGATTTCGAACATTGCTCTAGCCTCCTTGCGGTTGACCCGACTCCGAATTCCGTCAGAAATTGCGCTGAAACCACTCGCGCATCCGTCCCAGCACGGCCCCGAACGAGCCGCGCTGGCGTGAAAGCCGTCCGTGCCGAACCTGCTCGACGCCTTCCAGCAGCAGCCCGACGGACGTGGCATAGCGGGGCGTGCAGACGACATCGGACAGCCCGCCCGCATAGCGCGGGACGCCGACCCGGACCGGCATGTGGAAGATCTCCTCCCCCAGCTCGACCATGCCCCGCATCACCGACGTGCCTCCGGTGAGAACGATGCCGGACGAAAGCAGCTCCTCGAATCCCGATTCGCGCAACACCTGCTGCACGAGCGAGAACAGCTCTTCGACCCGCGGCTCGATCACCTCGGCGAGCGTCTGGCGCGACATCGTGCGCGGCGCGCGCTCGCCGATACCCGGCACCTCGATCATCTCGTTCGGGTCGGCGAGCTGGCGCAACGCGACCCCGTGGCGGATCTTGATCGTCTCGGCCTCCGCGGTCGGCGTGCGCAGCGCCATCGCGATGTCGTTGGTGATCTGGTCGCCGGCGATGGGGATGATCGCGGTGTGCCGGATCGCGCCGTGAGTGAACACGGCAATGTCGCTCGTGCCGCCGCCGACGTCGACGAGGCACACACCCAGATCCTTCTCGTCGTCGCTGAGCACTGCGCGCGACGAGGCGAGCGGCTGCAGGATCAGGTCGTGCACCTCCAGGCCGCAGCGGCGCACGCACTTGACGATGTTCTGCGCCGCCGACACCGCGCCCGTGACGATGTGCACCTTGACTTCCAGGCGCACGCCCGACATTCCGATCGGCTCGCGCACATCCTCCTGTCCGTCGATGATGAATTCCTGCCGCAGCACATGCAGGATCTGCTGGTCGGTCGGAATATTGACCGCGCGCGCGGTGTCGACGACGCGCTCCACGTCGAGCGCGGTCACTTCCTTGTCCTTGATCGCCACCATGCCCGTCGAATTGAAGCTCTTGATGTGGCTGCCGGCGATGCCGACGAATGCGGAGGCGATCTTGCAGTCGGGCATCAGCTCCGCCTCTTCGAGCGCACGCTGAATGGCGTTGACCGTTGCCTCGATGTTGACGACGACGCCCTTCTTGAGCCCTCTCGATTCGTGGCTTCCCATGCCGAGAACCTCGAGCGAGCCATCGGGCCGGAACTCGGATACGAGCGCCACCACTTTCGAGGTTCCGATATCGAGCCCGACGATGAGGTTGCGTGCTTCCTTCGCCATCGCGCTCAGCCCTCCACGTCCTTCGCGGGCACGCGCTCGCGGCCCGCTCGCGGCGGCACGCGCAGCGCGAAGCCGTTCGGATAGCGCAGGTCCGCGTGCCCGTGGCGAAGCTCGATCCGGTCGATCGCGTGCGGATACGCCGACACGAAGCGGGCGAGCCGCTGCGCGGCCGGGTCCGCGGGGGAGTCACGGCCGAGCACGAGGTGCAGCCCGTTTTCGAGGCGCGCCTGCCAGGCGTGGCGCGAGTTGAGGGTCAGGTGCGTAAGCGGCACGCCGAGGGGTGCGAGAACCTCCGCGAAGATCCGGTATCGGCGGGCGAGTTGCGCCTCGGTGCCGGGCGGCCCGACGAGCAGCGGCAGCCGCTCGTCCGTGCGCGCCGAAAACCGCTCCCCGTAGGTGTTGACCAATGCGTTCTCGCCCCATCGGGCGAGTGCGACGTGCTCCTCGAGACTCACTTCGATCCGGTCGGGCCAGACGCGCCGCACGGCGACGCGCCTCACCCAGGGTAGTTGCTCGAAGAGGGCGCGCACTTCGTCCAGGTTCACTGCGAAGAAATTGCCCGTGATGCGGGCACGCACCGCGCTTTCCACGGCATCGAGCCGGGTGTGGACCAGGGCGCCGCGCACCGCGATCTCGCGCAGCGGAAACGAAGCGGAGTAAAGAACGAACCCGGTCGCGGCGCCGAGGAGCAGCACCGCGGCGAGCGCGCCGAAGATGTTCCCCGCCCGGGCGATCGCACGCGAATCGCGCTTCACGCGCCCCTCCCCGGCACCGCGGGGCGCGCGCCCTCGAGGATCCGGACGCACAGGTCCTCGTACGACAGCCCGATCGCCCGGGCCGCCATCGGGACGAGGGAATGGTCGGTCATTCCCGGCGCCGTGTTGACTTCGAGCAGGTAGGGCTCGCCCGCGCGATCGAGCATCAGGTCGACCCTGCCCCAGCCGCGGCAGCCGAGGGCGCGGAACGCGGCGAGGCACAGTTCCTGGATCTCGCGCTCCCTCGCCTCGGGCAGGCCGCACGGGAGGATGTAGCGTGTGTCGTCCGCGGTGTATTTCGCGTCGTAGTCGTAGAAATCCCGCGGCGTCTCGAGCCGGATGAGCGGCAACGCCTGCTCGCCGAGGATGGACGCCGTCAGCTCGGAGCCCTCGATGAATTTCTCGGCGATGACCGTGCGGTCATAGTTGACGGCGCACGCGTAGGCTTCATCAAGCGCACCCGCGGCGCGCACCTTGCTCATGCCGATCGAGGAGCCCTCGTTGACCGGTTTCACCATCAGGGGCATTCCCAGGCGCCCCGCGATCGCGCCGAAATCGCTGTCCGCGCGCAGGATTTCCCAGGGCGGCGTCGGTATCCCGCCCGCCTGCCACAACAGTTTGGTGCGCAGCTTATCCATCGCGAGCGCCGAGGCGAGCACGCCGCTGCCCGTGTACGGGATACCCAGCCACTCGAGGACGCCCTGGATGGTGCCGTCCTCGCCGAAGCGGCCGTGCAAGACGATGAACGCGCAATCGAAGCGCTCGTCCAGCATCTCGTCCAGACCGCGCTCGGCCGGGTCGAACGCGTGCGCGTCGACCCCGCGGCTGCGCAGGGCAGCGAGCACCATGCCGCCGCTCTTGAGCGACACCGGCCGCTCCGCGGATTTCCCGCCGAGCAACACGGCGACCGTGCCGAAGCGGTTCTTCATGTCTCGGCCCCGCCGACGATCCGCACCTCGGCCTGCAGCTCGACGCCGGTCTTCTCGAGCACCGTCGCGCGCACCGTCTCGATGAGCCACTCGATGTCGGAGGCGGTCCCGGCGCCGCGCGGGTTGACGATGAAGTTCGCGTGCTTCTCCGAGACCCGCGCGCCGCCGCGCGCGAGCCCCTTGAGGCCGCAGGATTCGATGAGCCGCGCAGCGTGGTCGCCGATCGGGTTGCGAAACACGCTGCCCGCGTTCGGCAGCTGCAGCGGCTGCGAGGCGACGCGACGCGAAAGGAACTCCCGGATTTTCGCCCGCGCAGCCTCGCCGTCGCCGGGCGCAAGCCGGAAATAGGCAGCCACGAACCACTCGTCTACACCCAGCCGTCCGCCCGCCTTCAGCTCGCAATGGCGGTAGGCGATGTCGAATTGCGCCTTGGCGCGCGAGTGCAGGGCGCCCCGGCGGTCGATCGTGACCACGCGCTCGACGATGTCCCAGGTCTCCCCGCCGTAGCATCCGGCGTTCATCGCGAGCGCGCCCCCGACCGTTCCGGGCACGCCGGCCAGGAACTCCGCGCCGGCGAAATCGTTCCGCGCCGCGAAGCGCGCCACTTTCGGGCTCGCGACCCCGGATTCCGCGTACACGCAGCCGAGCACCATCTCCGGGCGCTTGGCCGCCGAGTGCATGAGCACGACCGTGCCCCGAAAGCCGCCATCGCGTACCAGCAGGTTCGACCCGAGGCCGACGAAGAGCAGCGGCTCCTGCGGGCCGATGCGCCGCAGGAACTCGCACAAATCGTCCAGGTCCGCCGGCACGTAGAAGCGATCGGCCGTGCCGCCCGTGCGCCAGCTGACGTGGCGCCCCATCGGCTCGGCGAGGCGCAGCTCGCCGCGCAGACCCTCGAGATCGCGGATTTCGGCCATGTTCATTCGCCCGGGCGCCTCATGCATGCCGTTCGGCGAGCTGTCCCGGCACGGCGCCGATCGAGCCCGCTCCCATCGTCACGACGACGTCGCCATCGCGCGCCACGCGCCGGATCGCCCCCGGCATCTCGGCGATGTCCTCGACGAAGATCGGCTCGACCTGCGCCGCCACCCGCACCGCGCGCGCGAGCGATCGGCCGTCCGCCGCGACGATGGGCGCCTCGCCCGCGGCATAGACCTCCGCGAGGAGCAGCGCGTCGGCGGTCGAGAGCACTCTCACGAAATCCTCGAACAGATCGCGGGTGCGCGTATAGCGGTGCGGCTGGAAGGCGAGCACGATGCGCCGCCCCGGATACGCGCCGCGCGCGGCGGCGAGCGTCGCGGCCATTTCGGCCGGGTGGTGTCCATAATCGTCGACCAGCACATAAGTCCCGCCGCCCTGGGCAGGGATCTCGCCGTAGCTCTGGAAGCGCCGGCCGACGCCGTGAAACTCCGCGAGCGCCTTCTGGATCGCGCCATCGGGGATGGAGAGCTCGGTCGCCACCGCGATCGCCGCGAGCGCGTTGAGCACGTTATGCTGCCCCGGAAGATTGAGCGTCATCTCGAGCGGGGCGAGGCCTTCGCGCAACGCTCGGAAACGCATGGCTCCCGCGGCGTGCTCGACCGCCTCGGCCCTGACGGCGGCGTCGGCGGCAAGGCCGTAGGTGACCACGGGCTTGGAGACGAAAGGCAGGATCTCGCGCACCTGCGGGTCGTCGGCGCACAGGATCGCGCTGCCATAGAAGGGCAGGTTCTGCAGAAAATTCACGAACGCCTGCTTCAGCCGCGCGAAATCGTGCTGGTAGGTGTCCATGTGATCGGCGTCGATGTTCGTGACGACCGCGATCACCGGCTGCAGGTGCAGGAACGAAGCGTCCGACTCGTCGGCCTCGACGACGATGAATTCGCCGCCGCCGAGCCGGGCGTTCGAGCCCGCCGCGGTCAAGCGCCCGCCGATCACGAACGTGGGGTCGAGCCCGCCCTCGGCGAGCACGCTCGCGACCAGGCTCGTGGTGGTCGTCTTGCCGTGGGTGCCCGCGATCGCGATTCCCTGCCGCAATCGCATCAGTTCGGCGAGCATGAGCGCCCGGGGAACGAGGGGAATGCGCCGCGCGCGCGCCTCGATCACCTCGGGGTTGTCGCTGCGCACCGCCGTCGAGACGACGATCGCGTCGGCACCGGCCACGTTCTTCGCCTCGTGCGAGAGGTTCACCTTCGCGCCGAGCTGGGCGAGGCGGCGCGTCGCCGCGTTTTCCGCCAGATCCGAGCCGCTCACCTGGTAGCCGAGATTGACCAGCACCTCGGCGATCCCGCTCATGCCCGAGCCACCGATACCGACGAAGTGGATGCGCCGCACCTTGTGTTTCATGCCGCGCGCCTCACTTCGCCAGCTCCATGCAGCGTTCGGCGACCGCGCGCGCCGCGTCCGGCTTGCCCAGCGCGCGCGCCTTCTCGGCCATCGCGAGCAGCGCCCCGCGGTCGAGCGAGCGCAGCAGCGCGGCGAGCCGTTCCGGCGTCAGCTCGGCCTGCGGAACCAGCAGCGCAGCCCCGCGATCGGCGAGAAATCTCGCGTTCGCGCTCTGGTGATCGTCCACCGCGTGCGGGAACGGAACAAGGACGGCCGCGACCCCGCCCGCGGAGAGCTCGGCGACGGTGATCGCGCCCGCGCGGCACAGCACGAGATCGGCCTCGGCGTAGCGTCTCGACATGTCGTCGATGAAGGCGACCAGCTCGCCCGATACGCCGGCCGCCGCGTAGCCCGCGCGCAGCGCCGCCAGATGCTCCTCG
>JBFGLA010000054.1:0-11739 GCA_041576355.1 Burkholderiales bacterium | reverse complement strand
TTCTCGAATCGAGAAGATCGCAGTGTCGTTTTCCTCGCTGCGCTCGGTGACGATGCCGTAGCCGCGCGCGGCAAAACGCTGATCGACCACCGATACGCTTCCGGTGCGCACCGGTATGTTCAGAACGAGCTTGGCGGGACCCCCGCCGGGCTCGAAGCTCAGCTGCACCTCGACGCGCCACATTTCGGATTCCGCGTGCGGCACCAGCGGGAAGCCCCACGCGATGACCTTGAGGGCGACACATCCGAGGGCAAAGAGCGCGAGGGCCCCTGCGAGAACGTACAGATGGACGCGATTCAATGCGGACTCGCCTGCGGACAGGAAGGAACGCTGATGTGGATGCGCGCCGGGTCGATCAGATAGCGTCCCTGGAGAAAGTCGCGGCCGATGAGCATCCGGTATTCCAGGGTGCGGCGGTCAACGAGGTTGACCTGGACCACGCGGTAGACGAACCCCAGGCACAGCCCGAGCAGCACGGTGGCGCGCTTTTGCTCGGTGCCACCCGCGCGCCGGATCGTCGTGTAGCGGTAGACGCTGCGCTCCAAACTCACGCGCTTGCCGTCTCGCCCGATGGTCTGGAACGACACCCATTCCTCGCCCCCGCGCCTGAACGTCCTGAGGTTGCGCGCGTCGAGCGAGGAGTAGTCCGCGCCGGTGTCGATCTTGGCGTCGATCGTCAGCCCGGTATTCTCGATCTGCACCGGTTCGATCCAGCCGATCGCCGGCAGCTCATTGGCGGCCGCGGCCGGAGTGAGCGTCCCTGAGCCGAGCCCGATCGCGAGCGCGACGCAAAATCGCGCCCGGCGCTTCACGCGGCCGCCTTTCGCGCGCCCCATACGCGAAGCGCGAAGTCCGGATAGCTCGGCGCGATCTCCTCGGCAACCGGCCCGCGCAGCAACGCAAGCTCCGCCTCATCCGGGACCGCGGTCGAGGGTACCCGGTCGGCACTGTCGAAATCGAACCCGGTCTGCACCCGAACATCCTCGATCGTGACGCCCGGGTGGATGCTCCGGATGCGAAAGCGGCGACGGTCCGCCTGCCAGGCGTATATCGCTTTGCCGGTCACGAGCGCCTGGGGGCCGCCGGGACGCCATACGCCAGGCGGACTCCAGCCCGGCGCGCTGACGAAGTCGACCCGCGACACCAGAACGCGGGGGCTGTGCTCTTCGCGAAAAAGAATCGTACGCCGCGCGGCGAAGTACATGAATGCCGATCCGAACGAGCCCGGAAAGCGGTTGCGCACTTCCGGGTACTCGCCGGTACCCACAAGATTGATATTCGCCTCGCCGTCGATCTGCGCCCCGCCGAGAAAGAACACGTCGATGCGGCCCTGCCCGGCGAGGTCGAACAATTCGCGCGAGCCGTCGCTGAACGGGTTGCCGCGCCTGCGGTGAAGCAGCGAGATTCGAGGCCCGCGTTTGCCCTCGCGCGCGTTCAACGCTCGCCGCAACACGCACGCGGTCGCGGGTATCGGCGACGCGGCCCCGACGGCGACGTGCGCCGCATCGCCCACGAGCTGCGCGATCGCGCACGCAAGCAGCTCTTCCTTCGCGGGGTCGTTCACAGCGTCACAGCCGCGCCGCGCAGCACGAATTCCTCGAGGTAGCGCTCGAAACCCGCGCGCGTCCGCGCCGCTTGCGCGTAACGGACGAGGTGCGCGTCGTCGATCCCGTATTCGCCCGCAACGCCCAGCGGCCAAGCACCCCGAGACGAAGGCGCCACTGCCGTCACGTAAACGGAGGACAACGTTCCCGGCGCAAGCAGCTCGTCTTCCAGCAGGTGATCCTCGCGCAGGGATTCGAACGTGACATAGGTCGTCTTCGATGCGTGCGCGAGCGTCACCAGCTCCCGGCGCCGGCCGAGCCAGACATTTCCGGCGCGATCGGCCCAGCGCGCGTGAAAGAGCGCAACGTCCGGCTGAATCGCCGGTGCCAGCACGATCGGGTCTCCCCCGCGTGCCATCGGATTGTCGACGACCTTCCAATCGGGCCGGTGCCTGAGGAGATCCGAGCCGAGCACGCCGCGCAGCGGCAGGAAGGGAACGCCCTTTTCGGCCGCCTGCAGCCCGGCGTGGATCATCGGGCAGGTCGCGTCCTTCACCCGCACCCTGCCCGATTCGACGGCCTCGGTGAAGCGCGGCGCAAGCCCTGCCTCGCCCAGCGACACTGCGCTCGTCTCCACCTCGGCGACGCAGCCGGCGCCGATCAACAAGTCCGCGCACAAGCCAAGCACCGGAACGCCTAGCAGACGCAGCTCGCGCGCGCGGCGGCGCACGAGCGCGCGCACGACTGCCATCGCCGGCAGCGAATAGTCCGGCGGCAACGCAAGTAGTACGCCGTCCGGGATCGCCTGCGCGATGGCGTCGGCGTCGCGGAAAAACCGCGTTTCGTTGGCGGGCAGCGAGGTCATGCGAGTGCGCGACCCGCCCGTCACATAGCGAGCGGCGGGGACTTCGATTCGAGTCGGCTCACGCCGTTCCGCCGACGGTCAGACCATCGATCAGGAGCGTGGGCTGGCCGACGCCGACGGGAACGCTCTGACCCTCCTTGCCGCAGGTGCCGATCCCCGAATCGAGCTTCAGGTCGTTCCCGATCATGCGCACGCGCGTGAGCGCGTCGGGGCCGTTGCCGATCAGCGTCGCGCCCTTCACCGGGTAAGTCACTTTCCCGTTCTCGATCAGGTACGCCTCGGCGGCGGAGAAGACGAACTTGCCGTTCGTGATGTCGACCTGTCCGCCGCCGAAATTGGTCGCGTAAATGCCGCGCCGCACCGAGCCGATGATTTCCTGCGGGTCGTGCGTTCCGGCGAGCATATAGGTGTTCGTCATCCGCGGCAGGGTCAGGTGCGCGTAGGACTCGCGCCGGCCATTGCCGGTGAGCGGCATCTTCATCAAGCGCGCGTTCAGCCCGTCCTGAATGTATCCGCGCAATACGCCGTCCTCGATCAGCACCGTGCGCTGCGTCGGAGTGCCTTCGTCGTCCACGGTGAGCGAGCCGCGCCGGCCGGGAATCGTGCCGTCGTCGACGACCGTAACCCCGGGCGAAGCGACGCGCTCGCCCATGCGACCCGAGAACGCGGAGCTGCCCTTGCGATTGAAGTCGCCCTCCAGACCGTGGCCGATCGCCTCGTGCAGGAGAATGCCGGGCCAGCCCGGGCCGAGGACGACGGTCATGGTGCCGGCCGGAGCCGGTTTCGCCTCGAGATTGGTGATTGCCTGCGACACCGCCTGATCCGCGTACTCACGCAGCGCGGCGTCGGTGAAATGGGAGTAGTCGGTGCGCGCGCCGCCGCCGCCCGAGCCCGTCTCGCGCCGGCCGCCGCTTTCGGCGATGACCTGGACCGAGAGCCTGACGAGCGGACGGACGTCCGCCGCCACCAGGCCGTCGGAGCGCGCGATGAGCACCACCTCGTATATGCCGGCGAGATGCGCCATGACCTGGACGATGCGCGCATCGAGCGCGCGGCACATCCGCTCGAGCTTCTCGAGCAGCGCGACTTTCGCTTCCGAAGTGAGCGACGCGAGCGGATCGAGCGGCTCATACAGCGGCGCCACCAGGCGATGCCGCGCCGGAACGGGGCTACGCGACGCCCGGCCCGACCCCGAGCGAACAGGAGCCCGCGCCGACCGGCCGGCGCTCGCGATCGCGCGGGTTGCGCGCGCCGCATCCTCGAGCGCCGCGAAGCTGATGTCGTCCGAATACGCAAACGCGGTCTTCTCGCCGGATATCGCCCGCACGCCCACGCCCTGTTCGATATCGAAGCTCGCCGACTTCACGATGCCCTCTTCGAGGCTCCAGCCCTCCGAGCGCGTGTGCTGGAAATAGAGATCGGCATAGTCGAGGCGGTGCGCATTCAGCTCGCGAAACACTCCCTCGAGCCGGCGCGGCTCGAGCTCGAACGGGGCGAGCAAGCACTGCTCGGCGGTTTCGATCAGCAATTCCTGTGCGGCGGCGGTTTGCATCATCGGCGCTCGGGGATCAGTTTCGGCGGGAAGAACCACGGATCATAGCAAAGGGTGTGCTGGCCGCGAGAGCACTGGGAATCGCACTACCTCTCGGATGACGGCACAACGCCCGATTCCGCGGCTGGGGCCGCGCTGATGCGAGCGACCTTGGGGTCGCTCCAGGTCCCGGTCACGGAGTACTCCGAGGCGAAGATCTGCCCGAGCGGGTCCTTGAGCACCTTCTGCGCGAGCAGGCTCCCGAGTCCCACCACCGGACCCGCCAGGAAGCCGGCGACCGTGGAAGCGCCGCCGCCCACGCTGGGCAGGACGCGCACTCGCATATCCTGGGTCTCGCGCGCGAGATCCGTCTCGCCGCGCATCTGCACCTCGGCGGCCGAGCCGAGCATCTTGAAGTCCTCCGTTCGGATCACGCCGTCCTTGATGCGCAGCGAGCTCGCGATGCGGTCGAACTGAAACCCCTGCTCGATGACATCGCTGAAGTTGAGCGTCAAGCGCTTGGGCAGCATTTGCAGGTTCATGAGCGATACGAGCTTGCCGATTCCAGGCTCGATTTTCAGGAACTGCCCGTCCTCGGCCTGCAGCGCCAAATCCCCCGAAAGCGACGGGTAGTGCAAGGGGAACGGATCGCCGCTCCAAGCGAGCGCCCCGTACAGACTGGCCTTGCCGCCTTTCAACAAACCAGGATAGCCGATGCGCGCGAGAAACTTCCCGGCGTCCTGCGCGTCGATCCGGAATTCGAGCGAAGTACGCGCGCCCGTCGTCGCATCGCGCCCCTCGGGCGCTGCGGTGCGCCAGAGCCCTTTTCCGCTCAGCGACGCGTCAGCGTTCTCGACCGCGAACTTCTCGATGCGCCAGCCGTCCTCCGCCTGCGCCGCTGCGATCTCGGCCTTGCCGAGCGGGTTGTCGCGAAACGCAAAGCGCTCGGCGACGAGGTCGACGGACGGAAGATCGCCCGAAACCGCGGCGGACTCTGCCCCGGGGTAATCATCGGGAACCTTGAACTGCGCCAGGCGCGCGACGAGCCGGCCGCGGCCGTCGGAGCGATATGTGAGATCGCCGATGATCTCGACGCTGCGCACCTTCGCCGACCAACCCTGCGCGTCGGCATCGCCTCGCACCGACACCTCGTTCAGACGCTTGCCGTAAACGTCGAGCCGGCCGAGCTCCAGCTCGAAGCTCGCGCGTCCGGAGTCCTTGCTACCGCCGCCGCCGATGAGCGGCAGCCAGCGGTCGAGATCGAGCTCGGGCAGCGACCCGTACAGCAGGACGCCGTGCGCGCGGGGCTCCCGCACCTTATGCCCGGGACGGGGACTGAGCGCGATGACCACGCGCCGCGCCGCCGCGGGCGGGTCGACCAGCACGATCTCGGCTGCTGCCAACCGCCCGAGCGTCATGGAGATCCGATCGCCCTCTGCCGCGCCTCCCGGCTGCACCTCGAGCCGCAGAGGAAGCGACGCATTCGTCGTCTTGGCGAGAGGTGGCGGCAGCGAAAGCGCAATGCCGCGCAGCGAGGACTCGACCGTGATCCGCATGCGGCCGCCTCGATCGCCGACCGTCGCGACATAAGATGTCGCGCCGGCGATCTGTTCCGACCACGGACCCTCGGCCAGGCGCCGCAGGCCGCGCGCGCTCGCGTCGCCGCGCGCGACGATGTGCAGCCGCCCTCCGCGCGGGATTCCGCCCCCAATCGTCACCGTGCCGCCGAAGATCTGCCCCCTTATGGACTGCAGATCGAGCGTCGACTCGGTAAAGCTCACCTTGCCCGCCGCACGCTCCACGGCGGGCAGGGCGGAGTGGACCGTCACCGAGTTGTTCGCAAGCTGGTACTCGCCCGACACGGTGCTCTTGGCCAGATCGTCGACGGGAAGACCGAGCTTGAGCTGCAGCCGTCCCCGTCCCGTCGCCGAGATCGAGTCGGTGGCGCCGTCGATCATGCGTCGCACCGGGCTTTCCTGGATGTAGGCGAGAAATTCCGAGGTCGGGCCTTCGGCATATCCGGTGACGAGGACCTCGGTCTGCGGCGCGCCCACGCTGGGAATGCTGACGCGGACGTTATCGATCTCGACTCCGCGGATTTTGCCGCGCCGGCCCACGATATCGATCTTGTCGCGCTCGAAGCGCAGCTCGCCTTCGATCTTCTCGATCCTCGGCCAACCTTCGGCGTATTGCAGGATGCCGTCCGAGATCTTCGCGCTGACGAGAAACTGCCCGGAAGCCGGATCGACATACGGGAATTCGCGCAAGTCCCCCTTGAGCCTCAACTGCACGTCGCTCGCCTGGCCGGCGAGGATCGCGCTCGAGAGCCACGCCCGCGAATCCTCGCCCATGATCGAGCCGAGTGGCAGATACTTGCCGGTGTGGCGTGCGTCGGCGCGCGAAAGCTGCGCCGACAGGTCGATCACCCCGGGCCCGGCATCGACATGCTTGTACGAGCCGAACGCGCTCCCCGCGAAGTCCTCGTTGGCGAACGCGATTGAGGAGAGGTTCACTTCCACCGTAGAGGCATCCGTGCGCCGCCACTCGATCTGCCCGTTCAGCGTATCGAGCGCGATCCGTGGCTCGGGAAACACCTTCGGCAGATCGATCTCCGCCGCGCTCGCGCGGAGATAGAGCGTTCCCTTCCTGTCCGTCGCCTCGACGTTTCCCGATAGCCCCGCGAACCCCGGCACGAGGCCGCGCGGTTTCATCGCCAGTCCGACGAACCGCGCCCTCGCGTTGAACTGCACCGCTGCGGAAAGCGGTCCGGTCCACTCGAACTTGGCGTCGAGCAGCTCGCCCGTAGGCGCGAGGTCCTTCAGTTCGCGGTGCACCTCGGCGGGAACGGGCAGGTATTCGGCAAGCTCGGTCAGCGGTCGAAGCTCGATCAGGCTCGCCTCCACGGCGCCTCGTTCCGGTGCGCCTTCGGCTTCGCGCTCCCACAGCACGCGGAAGCTGCTCGGCTGCAACACCGGGCCGCCCGCAACGGAGAGAGTCAGGTTGCGGCCGCCCAGATCGTAGCCCCGCGCGGTCGTGCGCCCGAGCAGACGTCCGCTCACTTGGGCGATCTCGATGACCGGCAGGTCCTCGCGCAGGCGCAGCGCAGCGCCGGAAAGCGATACATCGGCGGTTGCGCGCTTCAGTTCCCCGCCGGCGAGCGTCGCCCACACGCGCACCGCGCCCTGCCCAGCGCGCAGATCCATCGGATAGTCCACCCACGCCCGCCATCCGGCAAGATCCGTGTACCCGAGCTCGGCGTAGACGCGCCCGTTCCAGGCCGAGAGGCGCGTCGCGCTGCGGCCGATTAGCTCCGCGCGCAAATCGAGGCTTGAGCCGAGCGCGGCGGGCGGATTTGCGGTGAGCCCGAAAGAATGCTCGTCGCCCCTATTGCGCAGCCGGAACTGCAGCGCGCCGAGCTTCAGCGGCGGCGCCCCGCGCTGCTCGTCCAGCCATTCGATCTCCGCGTCCCGGATCTCGATCTCCCGCTGCGCCAGAATCCAGTCGGTGAACTTGCCTTCTCCGCCCGCGCCGTGCTCGAGCTTCATTCCCGCGACGTAGACGGCGCCCGATCCGTCGCGCCGCACGGTCAGCTTGGGTCCGGCTATCGCGAGCGAATGCAGCCGCAAATCCAGAAAGAGGAGCGAGCGCCACGACACCACGTTCTCGACCGACGGCAGCGCGAGCACTTCACGGCCTTCGCGGTCGAAGATGCGCACGTCGTACAGGCTGATTCTCGGGCGCAGGCCCTGCCAGTCGGCATCGATCGAAGCGACTTTGACCGGCAAGCCGATCGAGTTCGACACTGCAGCGACGATGTCCTGCCGATAGCGCTCGACGTCGGGCAGCCACCAATACCGTAGCGTGAGAAAGAACGCGGCGAAGGCGAAGAACGCAGTCCACGCCAGCACCTCGAGCGTGCGCGCGAGCGGGCCTGCGCGGTGCGGCCGTTCCGCCTCCGTGCCGCGTGACGCGACTCCCGTGTCGCGCTCGGCTCCGTCAGTTTGCATCGCGGTCTGCGTTGGCCCTATATTCGGCGCGTGATTCCCGCCGCGGCGTTCGGAGTTCGAGTAAAGAGATCGATCCACGATCGATTCGACAGCACGGCGCCGGTAAGATCCCGGTGAGTCCGCAGCGAACCCGCCGTCAACCGAGAAAGAAAGGCGTGCGGACCTTCGCTCGATTTTAAACCCTAACCTACCCCCTGGATCCCCAAAAACAGGCCGCGTCTTGACTTCCCCCCCAGTCGCGTTGTCGCCATTCGCCGAGCGGCTCCTGACGGCGCAGCCCGAACTCGCCGCCGAATTGACCGCTCCCGGACCCTACACCCGCGGCGAGATCGCGGCTGCGCTCGCCCCGGCTTGCGCGGACGACGAGGCGGCGCTCAAGCGGCGCCTGCGGCGCGTGCGGCAACGCGTACTCCTGCGCACGCTGGCACGCGACCTCGGCGGCCAGGGAAACCTGGCTGAGGTTTGCGCGGCGATGAGCGATCTCGCCGATGAGGCGATCGGCGCGGCGCTCGCCTGGTCCGAAGCTCGGCTATCGGCCGAGCACGGCGTTGCGCGCGGCGCGCGCGGCCGCGCCCAGCCCCTGGTCGTGGTCGGCATGGGGAAGCTCGGCGGCCGCGAGTTGAACGTATCCTCGGATATCGATCTGGTGTTTCTGTATCCGGAGGAGGGCGAGACCGACGGCGCAAGGGCGCTGTCCAATCACGAGTACTTCACGCGCATCGGCCGCAAGCTCATCGCGTTGCTGGCCGACCTCACCGAGGACGGGTTCGTGTTCCGCGTCGACATGCGGCTGCGACCTTACGGGGACTCCGGGCCTCTGGTTGCGAGCTTCGATGCGCTCGAGTCCTACTTCGTCACCCAGGGGCGCGAATGGGAACGCTACGCCTGGATCAAGGCGCGCGCGATCACGGCCGCGACCCGCGACAAGACCGAGTGGGCGGTCGACTCCCTCGCGGCAATCGTGCGTCCCTTCGTGTTTCGCAAGTATCTCGATTACGCGACGCTCGCCGCGATGCGCAGGCTGCATGCCGAGGTCAGGCGCGAAGTCGCCCGGCGCGAGCTGGCCGATCACATCAAGCTCGGCCCTGGGGGGATCCGTGAAATCGAGTTCGTCACGCAGGCGCTGCAGCTGGTGCGCGGCGGACGTGACGCGACGCTGACGGTGCGTCCGACTTTGCAGGCGCTGGCGCGACTCGGCGAGCGGCGCCTGCTGCCCGAGACTGCGGCGCGCGAGCTGGCCGAAGCCTACGTATTTCTGCGCAACGTCGAGCACCGCTTGCAGTATCTGGACGATCAGCAGACGCACACACTGCCGCAGGGTCCGGACGACCGCGCGCGCGTCGCCGCGATGGCGGGCTTCTCCGATTGGGGACCGTTCGCGGCACGACTGGCCGAGGTGCGCGAGGTCGTGACGCGCCATTTCGAAGCGGTGTTCGCGGAAGCGCAGGACGTTACGTCCTCCGAGCCGTGGCGGGACGATCCCGAGGCGCTCGCGCAGCGTCTCGCCGAGCGCGGCTATCGCGACCCCCAAGGCTCCGGCGCACGACTCGCGGCGCTGCGCTCGAGTCAGCGCTACGCGCAGCTACCGGAAGATTCGCGCCGCCGCGTCAACGCTCTCGTGCCGGCGCTCATCGCCGCGGCGGCGGCGACCGCGGAACCCGACGCGACGCTCGCGCGGGGACTCGATCTCATCGAGGCCATCGCGCGCCGCGCCGCGTATCTGGCGCTGCTCGCCGAGCACCCGCAGGCGCTCGAGCGCGTCGCGAACATGATCTCGGTCTCGAGCTGGGCGGCGGAGTTCGTCACGCGCCATCCGCTGCTTCTCGACGAGCTGCTCGACGACCGCGAGCTCTACGCCCCGCCCGACTGGCCGCGGTTCGCAGCCTCGGTGCGCACGCAGCTCGAGCCGCATTCGGGCGATACCGAAAGGCAGATGAACGTGCTGCGCGAGCAGCACCAGGCGGAGGTTTTCCGCCTCCTCGCACAGGATCTCGCCGGGCTGCTCACGGTCGAACGCCTCGCCGATCATCTATCGGCGCTTGCCGACATCGCGCTCGAATTGACGCTCGAGCTGGCCTGGACCGAGATGCGCATCCGGCATCGAGACGGCCCGCCGCGCTTTGCCGTGATCGGCTACGGCAAGCTGGGCGGCAAGGAGCTCGGCTACGTCTCGGATCTCGACATCATCTTCCTGTACGACGACGCGGACGAGCGCGCGCCCGAGGTTTACGCGAGGCTGGCGCAGCGTTTCAACAACTGGCTCACCAGCCGCACGTCATCGGGCGTCCTGTTCGAAACCGACCTGCGGTTGCGGCCGAGCGGGGCGAGCGGCCTGCTCGTATCCTCGATCGCGGCGTTCGAGCAGTACCAGGAGAAGCAGGCCTGGATATGGGAGCACCAGGCACTCACCCGCGCGCGTTACTGCGCGGGCGACAAGCGAGTCGGCGATTCGTTCGAGGCGATCCGCGAGCGGATCCTGCGCCGTCCGCGCGAGGCCGAGCCGCTCGCGCGCGAAGTGCTCGCGATGCGCGAGAAGATGTTCGACGCGCACCCGAACACGAGCAGGCTGTTCGATGTGAAGCACGGGCGCGGCGGGATGATAGACGTGGAATTCGCCGTGCAGTTCCTGATTCTCCGGCACGCGCACTTCCATCCGCGGCTGGTCGGCAACCTGGGCAACATCGCGCTGCTCGGCATGGCGGGAGAAATCGGTTTGATCGCGGCCGATCTGGCGGAGAACTGCCGCAACGCATATCGGGAATTCCGGCGCGTGCAGCACGCGCTGAGGCTGAAAGGCGCGAAATACGCGCGGGTCCCCTACGACGAGGTCGCGGCGCACGTAAGCGCCGTGCGCGAGCTGTGGCAGACGGTCTTCGAGCCTTTTCGCCCTTGACCGGGACTTAGCGGGCGAGGGATCGGGCGCCCGCTTCGGCGGCCGCTGCGGCGCGCTCGGCGAGCAAGCGAGCGACGCTATTTCGATCCATTTCCTTCGCCCGGTCGAGCGCCGTGATGCCGGCATCGCTGCGCAGGCTCGGGTCGGCGCCGTGCGCGAGCAGGTACTCGACGAGATCCACCCGTCCGGACGCCGCGGCCGCGTGCAGCGCCGTCGCGCCGTTACTCACGCGGGAATTGACTTCCACGCCTCTGGCGTGCAGCGCCCTCACCGTATCGAGGTCGCCGGCGGCGGCCGCAAATACGAAGACCTCGTTCACGCGCTCGGGTGACATCCGGTCGACGAACGTTCTCTGCCAGAAGCCGTACGGCAGCTGGAGAACGGCGACGATCGCGACGCCCGCAACCGCGCCGGCGCCGCGCAACCAGCCGATTCGCCGCCTCCCGAGCCAATCGTACAGCGCCACGACGACGGAGATGAGGAGCCAGCCGAGCAAAAAGACCGGGAAAACGAACAAGGCAAGCCCGCCGCCGTGCGCGAGCGAGGATCCGACCAGTTGCGGGCCGCTATCCCAGGTCTGCACGGTCTGCTCCCAAACGAGACGCGCCGCAAGCACGATGGACCCGGCGATGGAAACGATCCCGGCCGCGTCGACCCAGCGCGGCAAGCGAGACGTGCCGTGCGTGCGCACAGCGGTGGTGTTGCGAAGCGTTTCCATTGCCTGATGTGCCCAATCTGCGCGAGCGCGCTTGCGATGATTCCCGAGCGCCGCGGATCACTGTACTTCCGCATGACGGAGCGGCCGAGGGCAAACTGCACACCCGCGGCTCGCGGGCGCGGGCGATACAGCCGCACGCAAACACGGCGACCAGCTGCAACCGGGCGGACGCGGCGTAAGG
>JBFGLA010000053.1:0-11811 GCA_041576355.1 Burkholderiales bacterium | reverse complement strand
AGGCCAGCACCCCGGCCACCTCCTCCGCAGTCAGCTCGAGATTGGGCATCCGCACCTGGTACTTCTTGAAAAGCGCTGTGGCGATCGGGTCGCCCGCGGCGAGCACCTGGTCGGGCGTGCGGATGTAGCGGCTGAGCCAGGCGCTTTCGCGCCGCCTGGTCACGTCGGCGAGATCGGGGCCCACCTTGTCGCCTTCGCCGATGCTGTGGCAGGCGCTGCAGCGGCTCTGGAAGAGGTACTGCCCGGTGTCGTATTCGAGCGGGCGCGCCGCGGCGTAGCTCTGCGCCGGCTGCGTCTCCCGCCAGCCGAAAAAAGTCCCCATCATCGCGGCGAGGAATTGCGGGTTATCGAGCGCGTGCCTGCGCGTCCACTGCCCGTTGGGCACGTCGCCGAGGACCAGCACCGCGCTGTGGTTGTCGCGCTTGTCCGCCTCGCTCGCCCGCAGCAGCCCCAGCTTGCGGGTGACGAGCTTGATGTCCTCGGGCTTGCCGGTGAGGAAGAGCCAACCCGGCCCGCCGGCGCCGAACTTGTCGGCGTAGGCCTTGAGCACCTCGGGTGTGTCGCGCTCCGGGTCGATGCTGACCGAATAGAAGAAGATGTCCTTGCCGACTCGATCGCCGAGCGTCTTCTGCAGCTGGACCAACATCGCCGTCTCGAGCGGGCACACGTCCTCGCATTCCGTGAAGAGGACGTTGAAAGCGACCGACTTGCCCTTGAGCAGGTCGTCGTAGAGCCGCACCTTGGTGCCGTGCTGCGTGGTCAGCTCCACGTTGGGGAAGTAGTTCGCTCCCCAGCGGTTGCGATAGGCCGGGGCGGCGGGCGCCGCGGCGGATTCCGGCTTGCGCGCCGCATGCGCGCCGTCGTGCGCCGCTGCGGGTTGCGTTCCCATCTGCAGCGCCGCGGCGCAGGCGAGCAATGCGATCGCCGCAGCGAAGCCTGAACGATTCCGTAAACCGGTACTCAACGCTCCTCCGATCGAGATTCGGCCGGAGCCGGCGGGTGGCGCTTGCGTGCCCCCGCCGGCTGGACCTATTGCGGCGGATTGATGTTGGCAGTCGCCGCGGTCACCGCTCCGGTCGCGGTGTCGAAGATCAGGTTGAAGGACGCCAGCCCTGCGCGCGCCGAGGATTGACTCTCGCTGCTCTTCACAAACGGGAACGTGAACTCAATCAGGTGCGAAGAGGCAACCGCCCGCTGCGTCCGCTCCGGACCCTGGATCACGTACTTCTTCTCGCTCCATCGCCCTACGCCGGACACGGTGCTGAGATCGATGTTCAGCACGAAGCTGGGCCGGTTGAAGTCCGGGTCCGGCGCGAGCTTGCTCTCGACCCGGGCCTGCCCGGAGAAAGTGACGCTCTCCGGCGACCCGGTCACCGTGCCCGAGATCGGCACCAGCGCGGTGTTCCAGCTACCGGCAGCTTGAGCAGACGCGTTTGCCGACCACAGCGTACCGGCTGCAAGCGCGGCAAGGAGCGACATCGCGACCGGCATGAACGACGCTCGATAGTTCTTCATGTTCGCTCCTTTCTAGGCGTTCGGAAGGACGACCGGGTCTTTGAAGATCACTCCCTGGGGGCGCGGGATCGGGGTCGGCAGCGGCCTTACGAACGGGGCGCCGCTGTCGTTGATCTCCCAGCGCATCAGCATGGCGTGGTCCTCGTGCGTGGTGTTATGGCAGTGCTGCATGAACATCCCGCCGAAATCCCGGAACTGCATCGTGATGCGCAGTTCCCCGCCCGGACGCAGGCGATAGACGTCCTTGCGGCCTTGCTCCCACGCCGGAACCTTGGCGGCGCTGCCGTCGCGGGAGAGGATTTGGCCTTCCTCGAAGTGGATGTGAACCGGGTGGTCCCAGCCGCCGCCACCGTTCTTGAGGATCCAGATCTCGCGCTTGCCGAAGCCGGGCTGCGATGTGACCCGGCTGAAGGCGGCGGCGAGCATGTCCCCTCCGTCGGCCTTGATGCCCCACTCGCCCTGGCTCGCCGAACCGTCGGCGGTGGAGAGCGGCTGGCTTGCACCGCGGCCGAAATCGAACTCGCGTATACGCGCGACGGGGATGTTGGTGAGGTCCGGGTTCGGGATCAGCACGTCGGGCACCTGGCTCACGTCGGGTTGGGCCGGGTTGCGCACGATGCGAAACTCGAGGAACGCGCCGACGCCAGGGTCGGAAGAGGTTCCCGAGAGCGCCTCCGACAGCGATAGGAACTTTTCCGGCTTCCTGCCGTCGCGGTGCTCGGCGAGGTTCACCATCTGCACCTTCTGGCCGATGCTGTAGCGCGAGAAGTCGATCACGATGTCGTAGCGCTCGGCGATGCCCAACTCGTCGAGCTGGGTGAGCGCCACGGGCCTGGGAAGCAGGTTGCCGTCGTTGCCGATCTGGATCATCGGCGAGGCGTCCGAAAGCATGATCTTGAAGAAGCGCCCCACCGCGCCGTTCAGGATGCGGAAGCGGTACTTGCGCCGCTCGACCTCGAAGAACGGCTTGTAGACGAGGTTCGTCGTGACGATGTCGCCGAGAAAGCCGTCGCGGTCGAAGATGTCGAACACCATCTGGCCGTCGCCGTCCCAGGCCTTGTCGGCGAGCATCAGGTTGACGTCGTACTCGAGGTTGCCGTAGTCCTTCGCCGTTCCGCTCGGCAGCCGCAGGTTCACGCCGTCGTTGATCGCCTCGTTGCCGCGATCGAGTCCGCTGTAGATGTTGCACATCGCGGCGTTGCCCTTGTACACGTTCTCCGCCGTGTGCTCGAACATGTGGTCGTGGAACCAGTGCGTGCTCATCGTCTCGCGCCAGTCGCCGGGGATCTTGATCAGACCGCCCGAGCCGTTGGGCGTGCTCGCCCGAATGTCGGTGGCTGCGGTGTTGATGCTGTAGTGTCCCGCGAGCACCCAGGGCCAGTGGTAATCGTAGAACTGGCCCGGGAAGAAGAACGCGCCGGTAAAGCCGTCGTTCTCCGCGCCGTGATGGCCGTTGTGCTCGTGCGTGCTGATCGTATGCCGCCCGAAGCCGTCGTTCAGGCGGACGTCGAAGGGCAGCCGGTTGTGATGGCGCAGCAGCACCGGCTCGCCGTAGCGCACGATCGCGAGCTTCGGGGGGAGCGTCCCGTTGAAGGTCCAGAACGTGTTCACCCGCTGGTCCGGCAGGTTCGGGTGAAAACGAACCGAAAACGGCGCCGCCGGGTTGATGCCGGAGTTATGGTTCGAGGCCACTCCGGGGTTGTACACCGTGTTGACCTTGGAGCCCTCCTGCGTCACCTCGATGGCGATCTGCGGCAGAAGCTCCTCCCACCGCTGGTGCGCCCAGATCGGCCCGGGAGGACGGCCTTCGATCGGCCCCGTGTCGCCGAGAAGCACGCCGGGCAGCCTGGGATCGAGCAGCTGCTGCGTAACGTTCGCCTCTTTGGTGGGCGCCGGGTTCAGGAATTGGAACGGGTTCGAGTGCCGCGGCAGGATGTCAAAGCGCGGCATCGGCTGCGTGAACGGCAGCACCCCGAACAGCGGGCTGCGCGGGAATCCCGTCGGGACCTGCGCATAGGCGCTCTTCACGAACGGGTTCAAGCCCTGCTTCCAGGCGAGCGCGCCGGCGCCCGTCAGCAGTCCCCACTTGAGAAGGTCACGCCGCGTGATCTGCCCCTGGGAGCGCGCCTTGACGATCTCCTGGCGGTTCCGGCGGGCGTTCTCTGCATCCCGGATGTGACCTTTCGACGCTTTCTTCGGCAAAAACATGCACAACCCTCCCTATGTTGTTACACGCTGGAGTACCCGCCGCTCGACCGGATGGCCGAACGGCTCTGCACCGACGCCTACTTGGATTGAATCGAAGAAAAACTAGCTTCCCGGCCCTGCTTCGGGAACTTCGCTGCGGATGCGCTTAGATGCTTCCCCCATCCGTTCCTCCCTACTCGACCTGCCCGCTTATCGTTGACCACCGGGTTACAAGCCACGCAAACATTCCGGGTTTCTTGTTTCCGGTCCCGCCGCGTCCGGTCGGATTATGAGCAGGCGCAACAAAAACATCAACAATATGCTTGTATCTAATCTTCGCGCTGCGATGCAGCAATGAAGCGCGATCTTTTGTTTGCGATTCGCCCCAAGAGCTCGCAGCTCATTGGCTCTGCTCGATTTTTTCTTATCGAAGCAAGGGCGACAGCCAGACTTAGGGCTTTACACGCCGCCGGTACATCTCGTATCTGGATCAGGTAACGCCTCCTTAGGCCGTTTGGAGTATTTCGCCTCCTCGGGCGTAGAGATAGCCTGCCCTGATCTGCCCCGTGTCGTTTTCTTCGCGGACACGACCCTCGACCCTCGCGTGCGATTGCGTGCTCCATAACAGGCGCTGCGGCGGCGGTGCCTTGAGTTCACTGCGAGGAAGATTGCATGAACAAAGCGCTTTCCGTTCTGTGCGTACCCCTGATGATCGCCGAGGCCATGCTGCGCCTGTCGAGGCGGCGTGATCCACGGCGTCTCGGACCTGTCTGCGCGCGCCCCTGCGATACAAGAAACCCGAGCGACCCGCCTCGGCAGCGGCAGGCGACGCTAGCCCATGCACAGACTTTCACAACCAGAAGAACCATTTTTGGATCCAGCACTTGCGGAAATTGCGGGGTATTTCGGGCTCAGTTCCGCGCCCGCCACGGTGGCGAGAGTTGGTAGCTTGAGGTATTACTTCACGAATCGGCGTACACCCTTGAGCGAATCCAGGCCACTGGTACGAAGACTGAACGCCGCTAACCCCGCGACGATGCTGCTCATCGCCGCGATCCTGTCCGGCCGGGCGGCGTTCGCGCTCGATCCCGACGTGCCGCGCAAGCCCGCCGATGCCGCGCCGCGGACCGACAGCACGCCGAAGCCGCTCCAGGCGTTCGAGCTGCAAATGCAGCCCTCCGGGTTCCGCCGCGCCGCCGCTGCCGTGAGGTCACCGCGCCCGGCGCCCGCCGCACGCAGCATGACTCGCGGCGGCGACATGTGGAAGCGCATCCGGCGCGGATTCGCGATGCCCAATCTTTACAACAGCACCGTGCTCGAAGCCGAGTCGCGCTACGCCGGCAGCCGGTCGGAAATGACCGCGATGCTTGAGCGCAGCCGGCGCTATCTGTTCCACATCGTCGAAGAGCTCGAGCGGCGCGGAATGCCGACGGAGATCGCGCTGCTGCCGATGGTGGAGAGTTCGTTCAATCCGCTCGCCTACTCCAGCGCCAGGGCGTCGGGGCTGTGGCAGTTCATGCCCGCGACCGGAAGGCATTACAAGCTGACGCAGAACTGGTGGTTCGACGCGCGGCGCGACGTCATCGCCTCGACCGAGGCCGCGCTCGACTACCTCCAGGCGCTGCACCGGATGCACGGCGACTGGCACCTCGCGCTCGCCTCCTATAACTGGGGCGAGAACGCGGTGGCGCGCGCGATCGAGCAGAATCGCCAGGCGGGCCTCAAGACCGACTACTGGAGCCTGCAACTCCCCAACGAGACGCGCCGCTACATTCCCAAGCTTCAGGCGCTCAAGAACATCCTGCGCAAGCCGGCCCGCTTCGGCATCGAGCTGCCGAATATCCCGAATGCGCCCTACTTCGTCACGGTGGTTTTGACGCGCGACATCGACCTGCAGCTCGCAGCGGAACTGGCCGAGGTGCCGCTTGCCGAGCTGGTGCTGCTCAACCCCGGCCACAACCGGCCGGTGATCGAGCCGTCGGTGGCGCCGCACCTCGTCCTGCCCGCCGATCACGTCGATCGTTTCATGCGCAATCTCGACAACCACGATCAGCCGCTCTCGGCGTGGAGCACCTACACGCTCAAGCGCGGCGACCGCGTGGAGAAGATCGCGGCCGCGCACGGCATTTCCGCGGATATGCTGAGGCGAGTGAACAGCCTGCCCCGGCGCATCGTCCTGCATCCGGGCGACAAGCTGCTCGTTCCCCTCAAGACCAACGCTCCCGATGCCGAATTCGTGCCCGCCGCGCTGCATCCGTTGCTCAATGCCGCCGAGCGCGATCGCTCGCCGACGGCGAGAGGCGCGGTCATTCCGGCGAGCACGAGTTCGCCGCGCCGCACCGCTCCGATTTAGGATTCAAGCAATCTCTACGCGCGCAACGCGCATATCCACGTTTTCGTACCGGGCTTTGTCGTTGGTCTGACTGCCTTCGCGATTTTCGCGACGATGTAAGCCGGATGTCAGGGATAGGCGAAGCAATCTTCAGAAACTGTAATTTCTCGCCCCGCTGTGTGCGAAATGCCGGGACGCCGGCATAGCATCTCCTTTCAACTGCTCCTGGCAGACGCGGAACACGACATGCAGAAAAACCGCGCTGGGAATGTGTGTAAGGAGGAAACGACTGATGGACACGATCATCACGATCACCGGCGCGGACAAGCCCGGCTGCCTCGCGCGCATATTGAGCTTTCTCGTGCACAAGGGCTACACCCCAAAGGGCCAGCAAATCACGGAGCTGCC
The DNA here is from genome assembly GCA_041576355.1 of Burkholderiales bacterium. Taxonomy (GTDB): domain Bacteria; phylum Pseudomonadota; class Gammaproteobacteria; order Burkholderiales; family SG8-39; genus JAOUFA01. The sequence goes on along the minus strand of JBFGLA010000053.1, from coordinate 5,369 downwards.
CTCCGGCTCGAGGCTTCTGAAGATCAGGCTCGATCTCGCCGAGGTCGACAAAGACCTGCTGTCCACCGAAATCAAGACGCTCAACCCCGACTACAGCGTGACCAGCGTCGCGTTCGACGGCGGCGGCGCTTCAGGAAAGACGGCGAAAACGCCCGCCCAATCGACACATCCCTTGATCAAGGAAATGGCGACCCAGTTTCCCGACATCGTCACCCTCGTAAGAACATACGGCGGCGCCTTCGACGTGGCGGCCCGTGGCCAGGCGCTGTTCGAAGCCGGCCGCAAGCTGGGCGGCTTCGCCTACAAGAAGGACTGGTCCCTCGGCAGCCCGCTGAAAATGCCGGCGGCGCTGCACCGAGCCCTCGTTCCGGCGCTGGAAACGTTCGGCAAGGTTGAAGCAACCGATACGGAAGTGGCCCTTGCGGATAGCCCGTTTTGCGGTGCCGGCGAGCAGATCAACTGCTGCGAATTCGTAACCGGCTTCATGCAGGGATTCCTGGACGCCGGGCCGCACAGCACGAATACCCGAGTGAAGAAAGCAACATGCAGGGCGAGCGGACACGCGCTCTGCACCTACACCGTGACTTACCAGGTTTGATTACTCAGGAAGGAGAAATAGGCAATGCACAATACCATTCATTACGAACCGCTTCTGGTGGTGCTGTCGTACGTAATTTCCGTGCTGGGCTCCTACACGGCGCTGCAACTCGCGATCTCTATCCCTCAGGCACGGGACCGCGTGACAGCCTTCGGCTGGGTGCTGGGCGCCGCAGTGGCGCTGGGCGGCGGCGGGATCTGGTCCATGCATTTCATCGCCATGAACGCAGCGGACATGGGCATGCCCGTGCAGTACGACGCATTTCTCACCGGCGCCTCGCTCGTCATGGCGATCGCCGCCTCCGGGATCGGCTTGTATATTGTCGGGCGGGGAGAGGGCAGCGCAGCCATGCTGCTCGTCGCCGGAACCCTGACCGGGCTGGGTGTTGCGTTGATGCACTACACCGGGATGGCGGCGATGATCATGCGCGCCGAGATCAGCTACGACCCGACGCTCTTTTACTCGTCGCTCGTCATTGCGGTGGTGGCGGCCACCGTCGCGCTGTGGCTCGCGTTCAACCTGCGCGGCAACCTGCAGCGCTTCGGCAGCGCCATCGTCATGGGCGTCGCCGTCTGCGGCATGCATTACACCGGAATGTACGCGGTGATCATGACCCCGACCGTCGAACCCGTCGCCGCGACCGGCATTTCCTTGCCGCCAGCGACCCTGGGCTACTCGGTGTTCGCGGTTTCGGCCGTCGTGCTCGTGCTGCTGTACGCCTACAGCGCATGGAGGTCGCAGCGCGCGCTCCTGGCCGATCTGTAGCGCAAAGCGAAGTCACGCAATAGACCCGGCGCGCGCTTACGCGCGCCGGGTCTTTTTTTCGCCTGGCTGCCGAAGAGGATCCCGCTCAGCGCGACTTCTTCAGCGCGGGATTGAGCTTATCGAGGTCGGCCTGCACCTGCGCGCAGCTGCGCTCGTAGACGATTTCCCGGCCCCTCACCTGCCCGGCGTAGGCCATCTCGTTGCGCGTCGGCGTGAGCGCAGCCCTGACGCTGTGCACCCCTTCGCCGATCACAACCTCGATGCGGTTGGCGCTCTTGTTCAGCACCACGACTTCGAGGGTCTGGCCGTTCTCGGTCCTGATCCGGATCTTTTCGTCGACCACGTCACTTCGTCCCGCGGTGACGGCGACCGACGAGGTAGGTGGTCCCGTGCGGCCCGTACTCCTCGGTATGCAGGCAGCCGGCGGCCATCTCGAACGTCTGGCCGGCACGGTACGTGTCCGATTTGCCCTCGCGAGTGAGCTTGAGCTCGCCGCTCAGAACGAGCGCCCGGACGTCGAATTCGTGCGTGTGCGGCTTGCTGGTGAAGTTCGCCGGCGCCTGCTTCGTCTCGATATCGAGATATCCGCCTTGCTGCAACCGCGTTTCGAACTCCTGCGTGTCCATCTCGGCTCCTTGAAGGGATCGCCTGCCCGGCACGATACTGGCAAGACGCGCGCGCTTCAAGCCGCACGTACGAGAACGAGCAGCCGCAGCGAGCGCGCGCCGACCTGCACCTTTTCCCCAGGCTGCCAGGCGCCTCCGGCGGCGAATCCTTGCTCTTCCGCGGTGTCGATCACGCCCTCCCAGCGCCCGCCCTGCGGCACGGCAGGAAGCGCAAACGAGACGTCCTCGTGCGCCGCGTTGAGCAGCAGGTAGAAAGTGTCGTCCGGCTCCTGCTCGCCGCGCTCGGTCAGGTGCATCAGTCCCGCCTCGCCGCTTAGGAGCAGGCCCAGCGACTTGGCGTTGCCGTCGCGCCAGTCCTTCTCCAACATCTCCGCGCCGTCCGGGCGCAGCCAGGTGACGTCCTTGACCTGCGTGCCGGGGATCACCGCGCTGTGGAAGTAGCGCGAACGGTGGAACACGATGTGCTCGCGGCGCACCGCGATCAAGCGGCGCGTGAACTCGAGCAAGGTCTTCGCGTCTTCGCCCAGGTTCCAGTCGATCCAGCTGATCTCGCTGTCCTGGCAGTAGGCGTTGTTGTTGCCGCCCTGCGTGCGCGCGAACTCGTCGCCCGCGACGAGCATCGGCGTTCCTTGCGAAAGCAGCAGCGTCGCGAGAAAGTTGCGCATCTGGCGGCGGCGCAGCGCCCGGATCGCCGGATCGTCGGTCTCGCCCTCGGCGCCGCAGTTCCAGCTATCGTTCGCGTCCGAGCCGTCGCGGTTGTCTTCCTTGTTCGCCTCGTTGTGCTTGTGGTTGTAGCTGACGAGATCGCGCAGCGTGAACCCGTCGTGCGCGGTGACGAAGTTGACGCTCGCCCAGGGCCGCCGCCCGCGGCGCCCGTAGATGTCGGCCGATCCCGAGAGCCGCGCAGCAAGGTCCCCCAGGTGGCCCTCGTCGCCTTTCCAGTATTTGCGCACGGTGTCGCGGTACTTGCCGTTCCACTCCGCCCAGCCGGGCGGGAACTTGCCGACCTGGTAGCCGCCCAAGCCCGTATCCCACGGCTCGGCGATCAGCTTCACCGAGGCGAGCACCGGATCCTGGGCCACGGCGTCGAGAAAGCTCGCGTGCTCATCGAACGGCCCCTCGACGCGAGCGAGCGTGGTGGTCAGGTCGAAGCGAAAACCGTCGATCCGCATTTCCTCGACCCAGTAGCGCAGCGAGTCGGTGACCATGCGCAGCACGTACGGATGACGCAGCTCGAGCGCGTTGCCGGTCCCGGTGAAATCGTTGTAGTAGCGCTGCTCGGCCATCAGGTAGTAATAGGTCTTGTTGTCGATGCCCCGCCACGAGAGCGTCGGGCCCAGGTGGCTGCCTTCGGCGGTGTGGTTGTAGACCACGTCGAGGATCACCTCGATGCCGGCGTCGTGCATGCGGTGCACGAAGGTCTTCACTTCGCCGATCCCTCCCCGCCCCAGGTACTCCGGGTGCGGCGCGAAGAATCCGATCGTGTTGTAGCCCCAGTAGTTGCGCAGCCCGCGCTCGATCAGGTGACGATCGTGCAGAAACGCGTGCACCGGCAGCAACTCGATCGCAGTGACCCCGAGCTTGCTGAGATAGTCCACCGTCTCGGGGCTCGACAACCCGCCGAAGGTGCCGCGCTGCTCCTCCGCCACGCCGGCACGGCGCATGGTGTAGCCCTTGACGTGCATTTCGTAGACGATCGCCTCGTGCCAGGGACGCCGTGCGGGCCGGTCTTTTCCCCAGGTGTAGGCCGATTCGATCACCTGGCACTTGGGGATGAACGGCGCGCTGTCGCGATCGTCGAACGACAGGTCGGCCTTGGCATCGCCCACCCGGTAGCCGAACAGCGCGTCGTCCCATTTGATGCTCCCGACGAGCGCCTTCGCGTAAGGGTCGATCAGCAGCTTGTGATGGTTGAAGCGATGTCCGGAATGCGGCTCGTACGGACCGTACACGCGATAGCCGTAGAGCTGGCCGGGACGCGTGTCGGGAAGATAGCCGTGCCAGATCTCGTGGGTATATTCGGGCAGCGCGACCCGCGCAGTCTCCTTCTCGCCCCTGTCGTCGAACAGGCAAAGCTCGACCTTTTCGGCGTGCGCGGAGAACAACGCGAAATTGGTGCCGGAGCCGTCCCAGGTTGCGCCCAACGGGTACGGATTGCCCGGCCAAACACGGGCTTGTTGCATGACGATCTCTCCCGGATGCCGGCGGTGCGATTGATTTTCCCACCCTTTAGAGCGAAGATGCTTCGACCTGGAGAAACAAAACACGAGGAGGAGAGATCATGAGGGTGGAAAAGAGCGAGCCGATACGGGCGCTGCTATGGAGCGTGACCGCGGCTGCGATCGCTGCGGGGAGTTTCCCAGGCGCGGCGCAGGCTTTCGACTACTCGGGCAAGCGCGTCGAGTTCGTAATACCGTTCTCCACCGGCGGCGGGTCGGACAACTGGGCGCGCTTCTTCGCACCGCGTTTCCAGGCAGCCCTTCCGGGCAACCCGGTGATCGCGGTCATGAACGTGCCGGGCGGCGGCTCGATCACGGGAGCCAACCAGTACGCCGAGCGCGCCAAGCCCGACGGCTTGAGCGTCCTGGGCACTTCGGGGTCGACCCAATTCCCGTTCCTCCTCGGCGACGAGCGCGTCAAGTACGACTACAAGGACTGGACCGTGATCCTCGTGACGCCGACCGGCGGCGTCGTCTATGCCCGGCCCGACCTGGGCGTGCGCTCGGCCGCGGAGGTCGGCAAGCTGCGCGGCAAGCCGCTCATCTACGGCAGCCAGGGCGTTACCTCGCTCGACCTAGTGGTGCCGCTCGCATTCGAGATTCTCGGCATCGACCTCAAGGTCGTGTTCGGCATGAAGGGCCGCGGGCCGGCGCGGCTCGCCTTCGAGCGCGGCGAATCGAACATCGACTATCAGACCACCGCCGCCTACGTGAAAAGCGTCCAGCCGCTGGTGGACGGCGGCAAGGCGATCCCCTTGTGGGCCTGGGGCTCGATCGATGAAAACGGTAACCTGGTGCGCGATCCGACTTTCAAGGACCTGCCACATTTCGGCGAGGTCTACAAGATCGTACACGGCAAGGAGCCGAGCGGCCCGGCGTGGAACGCGTGGAAGGCGTTCTTCGTCGCCGGGTTCGCGGCACAGAAGATGATCGTGCTGCCCAAAACCACGCCCAAGGAGATCCTCGATACCTGGAGGACGGCGGCCGAAAAAGTCGTGCGCGAGCCCGGCTTCGAGCAGGCCGCGGACCAGGCGCTGGGCGACGTCGACCAGGGCCTGGGCAAGAAAGCGGAAGCGCTGTTCAAGCTCGCGACCGAGGTCGACGCCGAATCGAAGGCGTGGGTGCGCAACTGGCTGACCACGAAGTTCGACGCCAAGCTGT
>JBFGLA010000052.1:0-11829 GCA_041576355.1 Burkholderiales bacterium | reverse complement strand
GCGACGCGACCGCAAGGGAGCGCCGCGCGCCGTCGCACTGCCGAGCGCCGTGCAGCCGCTTTGACGACTGATAAAAATTGCGGCACGCCCCATGTCGAATCCGCCGCCGTTATCGCGCACGCGGAACTCCTTTGGCCCCGGCCCGTTCTTGCCGGACCTCGGTACGGGCGCCCTCGGTCGTCGCCGCGTATCGTCCCAATGCCGCCAAGCTTATCGAGAATATCGATCATCTATACATGAATTATTCGTTGGCATCGATTACCAGCCTCGTCCAGAATGGACCCATCGATTCACATTCACACTCAACAGGAGCCCAGATGAAACCCGAGTCCATCACCATCCAGAACCTCGAAGCCGCGTTTGCCGGCGAGAGCATGGCGCACATCAAGTACCGCTACTTCGCCAAGATCGCCCGTGAAATGGGCGACGCCGACACGGCGCGCGTCTTCGAGGAGACCGCGAACCAGGAAGTCGAGCACGCGTTCGGCCACCTCGACCTGCTCTACCCCAAGGCGAAGCTGACGCCTACCAAGGCGCTCGAAATCGCGATCGAGGGCGAGACCTACGAGTACACCGAGATGTACCCGAAGTTCCGCCACCTCGCGCAGGAAGAGGGCAACACGGCGGCGGTGAAGGAGTTCGACGAGCAGATCGCCGAATCCAAGGAACATGCCGAAGCGTTCAAGCGCGTGCTCGAGAAGGCCGCCAAGCGCTTCGCGGCGCTGGCGAAAGTGGAAGAGCGCCACGCCAACCAGTACAAGGCGGCGCTCGAGAAAGCCAAGGCCTGATTACTTAGAGATCGAGGAGAACGATATGAAGACATGGCAATGCGTGGTATGCGGCTTCATCTACGACGAAGCCGAGGGCCTGCCCGAAGAGGGCATCGCGGCGGGCACCCGCTGGGAGGACATCCCGGCCGACTGGGCCTGCCCCGACTGCGGCGTCGCGAAGGCAGACTTCGAGATGGTCGAGGTCGTCGCCGCCTGAGCGGCACCGGCCCCGCGGCGGCGGAGAGATTCCGCCGCCGCATCATCCCACTCCGTCAACGCAAGGAAACGAACCTGAAGATCGACATCGGCCCGATCGTGATCGTCGGCAGCGGGCTCGCGGGCTACACGGTGGCGCGCGAGTTGCGCAAGCTCGAGCGCGAGACCCCGCTCACGGTCGTGAGCCGCGACGATGCGAGCTTCTATTCCAAGCCGATGCTCTCGAACGCGTTCGCCTCGGGAAAGACCGCGGCGCAGCTCGCGAATGCCAGCGCACCGCAGATGGCAGAGCAACTCGGCGCGACCGTGCTTGCGAACGCCGAAGTCCGGGCGATCGATACTGCAAGGCGTGAAGTGAAGCTCGGCGCGGAATCGATCGGCTATTCGAAGCTGGTGCTCGCGCTCGGCGCGGACCCGATCTCGGTGCCGCTCGCAGGCGACGCCGCAGGCGAAGTGCTGCAGGTGAACGACCTCGCGGGCTATGCGCGGTTTCGCGCCGCGCTCGACGGGGAAAAGCGGGTCGCCCTTCTCGGCGCCGGATTAATCGGCTGCGAGTTCGCGAACGACCTCGCGGGCGCGGGCTATGCGGTCGAAGTGATCGACCCGGCGCCGCTGCCGCTCGGCCGGCTGCTGCCCGAAGCTTCGGCCGAGCGCTTGCGCGCGGCGCTCGCCCGGCTCGGCGTACGCTGGCATCTGGGAACAACCGCGCGCTCGGTTACGCGCTCGCCCGGCGGCCTGCGCGTAGAGCTTGCGAACGGCACCTCGTTGGAAACCGATGTCGTGCTGTCGGCGATCGGCTTGAAGCCGCGCACCGATCTCGCGGCGAAATCCGGGATCAAGGTCAATCGCGGCATCGTCACCGACCGCTTCCTGCAGACGAGCGCGCCCGACGTCTACGCGCTCGGCGACTGTGCCGAGGTCGAGGGATTCGTACTTCCCTTCGTCCTACCGATCATGAACGCCGCGCGCGCTCTGGCGCAGACGCTCGCGGGAACCCCGACCCGGCTCATCTACCCGGCGATGCCGGTGGTCGTGAAAACCCCGGCGATGCCGGCCGTGGTGTCTCCTCCCCCCGCCATCGCAGGTTCATGGAGCGTCAAGGAAAACGAATCCGGGGTCGAGGCGCGCTACGAGGACGAGCGCGGCGCGCTCAAGGGCTTCGCGCTCGTCGGTGCGGCGACGGCGAGCAGGAGCGCGCTCGCAAAGCTTCTGCCCCCGCTGCTTCCCTGAGGGCCGCGCCGCGCGCGACCTTGATCAGGGCTCGAACAGGAATCCCCGATACACCGGATACTGCATGAGCCATTCGAATACGATCGCTGTAAACGCAGACGTCGCCACGGCGGCGGCCGCTCCCCGGCGCAGCGACATCTTTCCCTGCACGATCACGAACAGCGCCACATAGACCGGGATCGCGACGAGGAAGCCGACCGCCAAGACCGCGCCGACAAAGGCTGCGACCCACGCCGAGGCGATGAGTACGCGGCGCAGCGACTGCCTCGCGGCACCGGCCTCGTCTGTCCGCGCCGCCTCGCCGGAAAACGCGGCTCCCACCCAATCGCCCCAGCGCGTCCCCGTCGCGGCCATCGCGTCGAGCGCGCACAGCAGCAGCAGCACCCACCCGGTCAGCACCGGCACCATGCGGGGGCGCGGATCGTAGCGGTAGGCCCATGCGAGGAACACGGCCGAGAGCGCGAGGAGCGCGACCGGCATGCCGAGCCGCCACAGATTCCAGGCGCGCCCCGCCGCGCGGGTCGGCCGCGGCGCGGAGTCTGCGCGGGCCCGAGCGCGCGCGTATCCCAGCCGCGCGGCCGGCGCGAGAAGAATCAGAACGGTCACGATCAGCAGTCCGAGCGAGATGCCGCGACTGACAAATACCGAGTAAGCGCCATCCGACATCATCATCGACTGGTGAAAGCTGCGCTCGGCGAGCTCGCCGAGGACGAGAGCGATGACCAGCGTGATGCGCGGGTAGTCGAAACGGATCATCAGGTAGCCGATGCCGCCGAACACGAGCGCGAGCAGAACGTCGCCGATGCTCGTGTGCAGCGCGTACACGCCGACCAGGGCGATCGAGACGACGGCAGGCACGAGGATGTGCACGTCGACGAGCGTGATCATCGTGAGCTGGCGCGCGATCGCGAGACCGACCATGGAGGCGAGCACGCAGGCGACGGCGAGCGCGAGGATGAGGCTGAAGATCACGCCCTCGTGCTCGATCAAGAGCAAAGGCCCGGGTTGCAACCCGTGCTGGATCAGCACGCCGAGGAAGATCGCCATCTCGGCGCTTCCCGGGATGCCGAAAGCGAGCGTCGGGATGAGCGCCCCGCCGTCCTTGGCGTTATTGGCCGATTCCGGTGCGATAACTCCCTTTACGTTGCCCTTGCCGAAACTCTCCGGGTCCTTGTCGGCTTGCACCGTCGAGGCGTAGGACAGGAACGAGGCGACGGTGCCGCCCACCCCGGGAACGGCGCCGATGAAGGCTCCGATCGTCGAGCCGCGCAGCAAGACCGGGTAGTTGCGGAAAACCGCCCTGACTCCGTCGCCGACGCGGCTGATGCGCACGTTTGCCGCGTTCGTCGCGGCGACGGTGCCGCCTTTCGCCGTGAGGTTGATCATCTCCGAGATCGCGAATAGGCCGGTGAGCGCCGGCACCAGCGGTATTCCGTCCCACAGGTAGTCGGACCCGAGCGTGAAGCGCATGCCGCCGCTCACCGCGTCGTAGCCGACGAACGCAAGCGCCAATCCCAGCGCGCCCGCGACGAGACCGCGCAGAAACTTGCCGCCGGTCGAGAGCGCGATCGCGCCCAGCCCCATGACGGCGAGCATGAAGAACTCGGGCGGACCGAAGAGCAGAACGATCTGCTTGGCGATCGGAATAACGGCGACCAGGATCACGACGCCGATCAGGCCGCCGACGGACGAGGCGGTTGCCGCGGCGCCGATCGCGAGCCCCGCCTTGCCCTGCTGGGCGAGCGGATAGCCGTCGAAGCAGGTCGCCGCGTTCGGCGCGATGCCGGGCGTGTTGAGCAGAATCGCCGAAACCGAGCCCCCGAACGCGACCGAGCCCATCACCCCGCCCATCAAGGTGATCGCCTCGTAGGGCTGCATCCCGAACGTGAGCGGGATCAGGAGCGCGATCGCGGTCGTCCCGCCCAGCCCGGGAATGGCGCCGAAAATCAGGCCGACGACGGTTCCCAGCGCGAGGAAAAGTGCGCCCCGCGCCGTGAAGAGCAAATCGAGCGCGCCCAGGACCGAATCGAGCATGTCGCGAATCCTCCCGACTTGCCTTCCGCCGGGCCTTCAGGACATCGACTCACTCCTGCTTCTGCAGGCTCGACTTGTATTTCCTGTACAGCGCAGTCGCCCTGTCGACGTGCGCGGTCGCCGCCTCGGCATCGAGCGGCGAAAACGGCCTCTTCGTCTTCTTCGCCCAAGCGAGCGTTTCCGGATCCTGCATCGCCTTCTGCATCGCGTCGGAAAGGATCTTGCGGATCTCGCTCGGTGTTCCCGGCGGCGCAGCGACCATCCGGTCGACGCCGAGCCCCTCGAGCTCGGGATAGCCGAGCGAGCGGGCGGTGGGCGTCCCCGGCAGGGTCGACTGCGCCTCGAAAGTGACGAGAGGACGCACGTCGCCCGCCTCGACGAACTTGTAGAAGCTCTGGACGGGCGCGATCGTCGCATCCCCGTCGCCGCGGATCATGCCGAGGATGTATTCCTGCGAGCTCTTGTAGCCCGTGAGCGCGACACCCTTGAATCCCATCGCATCCTTCACGATTCCCGCGGCGGCGTAAGAGGTCGAGCCGAACCCGGTGTGAGTGATCTTGATCGGCCGCTCGAGCGCGCGGACGTCGGCGAATTTCCGGATCTTGTCGTTCTTCGCTGACACGGCGAGCACGTACGCGCTCGTCGACATGCGGCCGATCCACGCGAATCGGTCGATGTCGTACGTCACCTCTTCGCCGGTCAGCGCGGGAATCGCGGCACCGGGAAAGTTCACCACGCAAATGGTGTAGCCGTCGGGCGGCGTGCGCACGAGCTCGTTGTACCCCCTGCGCCCCGCCGCGCCCGGCACATTCTTCGGCACGACGTTGACTCGGTTCGGCAGGTACTTGCCCATGACCCGAGCCACCGCGCGCGCGGTGGTATCCATGCCGCCGCCGGTGCTGTACGGGATGATGAAGGTGATGTCCTTCTCGGGGAATCCGGCGGCGCCTGCCTGATGCGCGAGCCCGAACGCGATCGCGAGCGGGACTGCGAGCCTGACCACGCGTTTACCGATCATCATGGCTCCTCCTTTGGAGTTTGCGGCCTTGTGTCCATGCGCGTTGCGCGCGGGCGCGTTTGGCCCGGGATACTCCCGGCGATCGCGCCTTCTCGCCGCGCCCGACCGCGTAAAGCGCAGCGCGTCTCCGTCTTGGGGGAGACGTTCGAGATTCCAATCGGGTCTCGGCGATGTTAACGCCGGATGGCCGATCCTGCCAATGCCGCGCGGCTGGCAATAACGCAAAGGCCGCGCTACTCTTTGCGCGTGCCGCGCATTCCACGGCTCGCTCGTGCGCGCGAACGTTCCGCCCGGCCGAACAAGAACACAACTCGGTGATGCACCGCCGCTCTCTCGGCGGCGGCACCGACCGGAGACGAGGAGGAGGATTGCAGTGCCCACCAACACCACCATTGCGCCCGTCGCGCCCGACACCCGTATCGACGCGCCGGCTGAGCCGCTGGACGCGAACGTCCGCTGGGGAAGCGATGTCGCCGCGCAGATGCTGCGCCGGCTCGACATTCCTTACATCGCGCTCACTCCCGGGGCGAGCTACCGCGGATTGCACGACAGCCTGGTCAACCACCTCGGCAACCGCGCACCCGAGATGCTGCTCTGCCTGCACGAGGAGCACGCGGTGGCGATTGCGCAGGGTTATGCGAAGGCGACGGGGCGCCCGATCGCGGTCGCGCTGCACAGCAACGTGGGGTTGCTGCACGGCTCGATGGCGATCTTCAATGCTTGGTGCGATCGCCAGCCGATGCTGATCCTCGGCGCCACGGGACCGGTCGACGCGACCTTGCGCCGGCCTTGGATCGATTGGCTGCACACGTCGCAAGACCAGGGCGCGCTGATCCGCCATTTCGTGAAGTGGGACGATCAGCCGGGATCGGTTGCCGCGCTGCCCGAATCGATCCTGCGCGCGTGGCAGCAGACCGCGACCGCGCCGCACGGGCCCGTCTATGTTTGTCTCGATGCCGGGCTGCAAGAGCAGCCGCTCGGGCAACCGCTCGAGTTCCCCGATCCTGCGCGCTTTCGCCCCGCGCCGCCCTCGCGCGCGGACGCGTGGAGCATTGCACAGGCCGCGCGACTTCTCGAGCAGGCTGAGCGGCCGGTGCTGCTGTGCGGCCGCGGCCGGCGCACGCTCGAAGATTGGAATCGCCGGGTCGCGCTCGCCGAGCGGCTCGGCGCACGCATGGTGTCGGACCTGAAGGCCGGCAGCATGGTGCCGACCGACCATCCGCTGCACGCCGGCCTGCCGATCAACAAGCTCACCGGTCAGGCGAAGAGCGCGCTGCACGATGCCGATGTCATCCTCAGCATCGGCTGGATCGATCTCGACGGCGTGCTGCGCCAGGCCTTCGAGCACGAGCATCCGGGGGTTCCGGTGATCCACGCCGGTCAGGACCTGCACCTGCACAACGGCTGGGGCAAGGAGCATCTCGGCCTGCCGCCAATCGATGTGCACCTGCTCGGCGATCCCGACAGCTGCGTGGCCGACCTCCTCGCCGCGCTGGCCGAGGGAGCCTCGCGCCGGCCGAACCCCTCGAAACCCGCGCGGGCGCACGACAAGAACGAGGCGGGATCGGCGCTCAACCTGCGCCATGTCGCGCGCGCGCTCGCCGCTGCGACCGGCGAGACGCCGGTCACTTTCGCTTCGCTCGCGCGCGCCTGGCCGATCGACCTCTGGCCGCATCGACATCCGCTCGACTACCTCGGCAAGGACGGCGGCGGCGGCGTCGGCTCGGGTCCCGGAATCACGATCGGCGCCGCGCTCGCGCTGCGGGCGAGCGGCCGGCTCACCGTCGGCGTGCTGGGCGACGGCGACGCGCTGATGAGCGTCAACGCGCTGTGGACCGCGGCGCACTACGGCATCCCGGCGCTCTTCGTCGTCGCCAATAATCGCTCGTACATGAACGACGAGCTGCACCAGGAGAGCGTCGCCCGGCAGCGCGGCCGCAACCCCGCGAATCGCTGGATCGGGCAGCGTATCGACGATCCCGCGCCCGACCTCGCCAAGTTGGCCGAGGCGCAGGGCGTGCTGGGCATCGGTCCGGTCGGGCGCATCGACGATCTGCCCGATGCGATGCGGCGCGCGGTGCAATGCGTCAGGCAAGGGAAGCCGTGCCTCGTCGATGTCCACATCGACCCCGGGCACGGCCGGGAAGTCGGCGAATCGATGGCGGACCGCTCGATGGCCAAAGGCGAGTAGGCGATGGACGTCAGCATGGTCGACATGGCGCTGCGCGCGGCGGCGATCATGCTCGATCCGCTGCGGCTCGCCTTTCTCGTCTTCGGCGTCATCGTCGGCCTTGCGCTTGGCGTCATACCCGGTCTGGGCGGATTGATCGGGATATCGCTCCTCCTTCCCTTCACGTTCAGCCTCGATCCGTACGCCGGGCTCGCGATGCTGATCGGCGTGGGGTCGGTGGTTTCGACTTCGGACGCCATTCCGGCGATTCTCTTCGGCGTCCCGGGCACGGTCGGCTGCGCGGCCACGGTGCTCGACGGCAGTCCCATGTCGCGCCGCGGGGAGGCGAGCCGCGCCTTTGGCGCCGCCTTCATGGCCTCCATGATCGGCGGTCTCTTCGGCGCGCTGCTTTTGGGGCTCAGCGTTCCGGTGCTGCGCCCGCTGATGCTCGCGATCGCGACGCCCGAGCTGCTGTCGTTCTGCATTTTCGGCTTGTCGCTCGTCGCCGTGCTGAGCGGGCGCAACGCGTTCAAGGGGCTCGCCGCCGCCTGTCTCGGGCTGCTCCTCGCGACCGCCGGCGAGGACCCGCAGGCCGGGGAGCTGCGCTGGACCTTCGATACGCTGTACTTGCTGGACGGGTTCAATATCGTGCCGCTCGCACTCGGCTTGTTCGCGATCCCCGAGCTCGCCGATCTCGCCATCCGCCGCACGAGCATCGCCGGCGAGGCGCGCACCGCTTCGCGCTCGACCCAGTTCCAAGGGGTGCGGGACGTCTTTCGCCACGGTTTTCTCGTCCTGCGCTGCTCGAGCATCGGCTCGCTCCTCGGCGCGGTGCCGGGGATCGGCTCCTCGGTGATCGATTGGATCGCTTACGGCCACGCCGCGCGCACCGAGAAGAACGCCTCCGAGACCTTCGGCAAGGGCGACGTGCGCGGTCTCATCGCCTCCGAAAGCTCCAACAACGCCAAGGAAGGCGGAGCGCTCGTGCCGACGATCGCGTTCGGCGTGCCGGGGTCGGCGTCGATGGCGCTGCTCCTCGGCGCGTTCGTCGTGCACGGCATCGTTCCCGGCCCCGACATGCTCGGCAAGCGGCTCGACGTAACCTATTCGCTCGTCTGGAGCGTCGCGCTCGCCAATATCCTCGGCGCCGGAATCTGCTTCCTCTTCGCGCACCAGCTCGCACGCCTCGCGCTCGTGCGCTCGAGCCTGCTCGTACCGGTGGTGCTCGCGATCACCTTCATCGGCGCGTTCCAAGGATCGCGCGACTGGGGCGACCTGTACGTCCTGCTCGGCGCCGGCGTGCTCGGGTTCGCGATGAAGCGGCTCGGCTGGCCCCGCCCGCCCCTCATCCTCGGCTTCGTGCTCGGCGGGATCTTCGAGCGCTACATGTACATCTCGGTCGAGCGCTACGGGATCGAGTGGATGACGCGGCCGGTCGTCGCCATCGTACTGATCGTGGCGCTCTACGGCGTGCTCGCGCCGACCCTGCGCCGGGTGCTCGCCGCGCGCAGGGCCGGGCGGACGCGCCTGCGGCTCGGCCTGCCGCGCGACGTCAACCCCTACGACACGGCCTTCGCGGCGGCGTTTGTCGCACTCTTCGCCGCGGCGCTCGTCGTGTCATCAAGCTGGCATGCCGACGCGCGCTTCGTGCCGCAGATCATCTCCTGGACCGGCAGTGCCGCGGTAGGGATCCTGCTCCTATTTCAGCTCTTCGTTCGCTTCGACGCGACACAGGCCAAGCCGACCGGCGACGCCGACAGTCTCCACTTCGACCTCTCGGGCGAGTTCGAAGGCCTCGAGCGCGGAACGATCGTGCGCCGCGCGCTCGAGTACTTCGGCTGGGGCGCGGCGTTTCTCGCCGCGGCGGCGATCGTCGGGCTGCTACCCGCGCTCGCGCTCTTCATGGCCGGCTACATGCGCTTCACCGGCAAGGAGACGATCGCGACGACGCTTGCCGTGGCCGGGACGGTGACGGCCTTGTCCTACGTGGTCTTCCACTGGCTCCTCGTCGTGCCCTGGCCGGACGCGCTGCTCGGCGACTGGCTGCCCGAGCTGCGCTCGATCCGGGCTCTGCGGCTCTTCTAATTCATTTGGTGATGATCGACTCGAGCCGCGCGACGACGTCCTTCGGCGTCTTGTAGACCTCGGCGATGATGGCCCGGATCTCCTCCGCCGGCCGCGCCTGGATGTAGAGATTCATCTTCTGCGCCTCGGCCGCGAACTCCGCGTCCGCGAGCATCTTCGCGAACGCTTCCCGAAGCGCTTTCGCCCGCTCGGCGGGCACGCGGTCGTTCACGTAAAACGCCTGGCCGACGTCGAGCGGCGCTTCGAGCATGCCGAGCATCTGCCGGTGCATGTCGGTTTTCATGTACTGCTTGGCCGTGGGGACGTGCGCCAGGTCGGGGTGGTCGGGACCCATCTTGAAGAGAAACTTCACCTTCTTGTCGCGCACCCAGTCCGGGTTGGTGGCGAGGAACCCCTCGTAATAGTTGCCGCGACCCTGGACTTCGCCGCGCTCGAGGGCGAGATTGGTCTCGCCGCCGCTCTTGTAGCCGGCGATGACTTTGAGCTTGGCGCCGACGATATGGGCGAGGAAGGTCGGGTACTGGTAGGACGCCGAGCCGATTCCCGAGCCTCCGAACACGACTTGCTGCTCGCGCATGTCTTCGAGCGTGTTGACCGGGACCGTATGCCAGACCGCGCCGACGTAGGTCCGCACCGCCGCCGATCCGAGCCACTGGAACTTGCGCGGGTCGAAGTCCGCGTCGCGGGTGAGCGGCGCAAGCAGCGACGACGGGTGCAGCTCCGCGATCATCGTGCCGTCGCCCGGAGCGGCTTTGGCCATATAGTTGGCCGCCTTGACGCCGCCGCCGCCGGGGCGCGCCTCGACGATCACCGTCGGGCTGCCCGGGATATGCTTGCCGATCTGGTTCGAAACCAGAAGCGCGTATTGGTAGATCGATCCGCCCGTACCCGAAGGCGAAACGACCGTCACTGTCTTGTTGCGATAGAAGTCGGCGATCGGATCGGCTTGCGCCCCGCCTGCTGCCAGCGCGGCGGCGAGCGCTCCGGCTACTGCTGCGAGTCCTGCCCGTGTAGTCCACATGGTCTCCTCCTTCGTGCCGTCATCGTTATTCGCGACAGCACATCATGGGCGCGCAGCGGGAACTGCGTCAAGCGGGAACCGGTTTCCGGGCGCGGGCGCCGCGCGTTTTTGTATGCAGAACGTTTGACTCGCCGATCGGGCGATCCTTTATCATGCCTCGGGCACATCGCAGCGGAGGCCACGTGAACGCGCCCGAACTCCTACCCCAGCCCCAAGCGGTCCTCGACCGCGCGCGCAAGGAAACCGAGGACTGGAAGATGCTGATCGACGGCAAGCTCGTCGCGAGCCGCGCCGGCCGCCGCAGCCCGAGTCTCAATCCGTCCTACGACGAGCGGATCGCCGAGGTGCCCGAGGCGGACGCCGAAGATGTCGAGCGCGCGGTCCAGGCGGCGCAGCGCGCCTTCCCCGCCTGGAGCCGCATGCATGTCGACGAACGCGCGAAGCTGCTCAAGCGCTTCGCCGCCGCGGTGCGCGAGCGCGCCGAGGAGTTCGGCATGCTCGATGCGCTCGACAGCGGCAACCCCTACACCGCGATGGTCGAAGACGCGTTGAAGGGTGCATCGCAGCACGACTACTTCTGCGGGCTGGGCATGGAGATCAAGGGACAGACGATCCCCACCCCGGGCGGCGGGCTCGACTACACGCGGCCGCAGCCCTATGGCGTCGTCGCGCGCATCCTGCCGTTCAACCATCCCATCTCGTTCGCCGCCGGCAAGATCGCGGCGCCGCTCGTCGCCGGCAACACGGTGGTCCTCAAGCCCGCCGAGCAGACGCCGCTGAGCGCCCTCTGGATGGGCCGCATCGCGCAGGAGCACCTGCCGCCGGGTGTGCTCAACATCGTCACCGGTGACGGACCGAGCTGCGGCGCGGCGCTCGTTTCGCACCGGCTCGTACGGCGCATCGCCTTCACCGGCGGGGTCGAGACCGGAAACGCGATCGTGCGTAACGCCGGCATCAAGCCGGTGAGCCTCGAGCTCGGCGGCAAGAACCCGCTCATCGTCTTTCCCGACGTCGACGTCGACAAAGCCGCCGCCGCGGCCGTCGCCGGAATGAACTTCACCCGCTCGCAAGGGCAATCGTGCGGCTCGAATTCGCGCGTCTTCGTGCACGAGTCGATACGCGGGAAGTTCGTCGACGCCGTGATCGAGCGCGTGCGCGCGATCCGCGTCGGCTTGGCCGAGCTGCGCGACACCCAGATGGGCCCGGTCATCACGCGCGAGCATTACGAGCGCGTGATGGGCTACATCCGCGGCGGCACTCAGGAAGGCGCGAGGATCCTCATCGG
>JBFGLA010000051.1:0-11849 GCA_041576355.1 Burkholderiales bacterium | reverse complement strand
GCCTCGCCGGCGAGCGCGGCGCCGATGCGCGCCGGCGCAATCGAGATATCGAGAATGCCGTGGCGATGGCGGTTCTCCGCGACCGCGAACGGCGCGGTCGCGCCGCTCGCCGAGCGCGCGAGCACGACCGAAACCTCGCAGTCGAGATCGAGCTTCTTTTCCAGCACGCACGGCGCGCCCTCGAACGCCGCCCACGCGCCGCGCGCCTCCTCGGGGCTCGCGACGCGCGCCTGGCCCTTGCCGTCGTAGCCGAAGCGCGCGCGCTTGAGGATCCCGGGATACAGCTCCGCCCGTGCGAGATCGGCCTCGCGCTCGATCACGGCAAAGGGCCCGACCGGAAAGCCGTGGCGCGCGAAGGTCGTCTTCTCGCGGATGCGGTCCTGGGCGATCGCGACGCACTCGGGCGAAGGCGCGACGCGGCGCGTGCGCGCGAGGTAGGCGAGGCTCTCGGCGGGGACGTTCTCGAATTCGATCGTCACCGCCTCGCAGGTGGCGGCGATCTCGTCGAGCGCGGCGCGCTCGTCGTATTCCGCGGCGAGGTGCCGGTCGGCGAGCGCGCCCGCCGGGCTCTCCGCCTCGGGATCGAGGACGATGGTGCGATAGCCCATCTGGCGCGCGGCGATGACGAAGAAGCGCCCGAGCTGCCCCCCGCCGAGCACGCCGAGCGTCGCGGGGGGGAGGATAGGGCCGGCGCCGGCCTTCGCGCTCACGGCTTGTCGGCAAGCCGCATCGCCGCGACCATGCGTCTGAGCGTGGCGCGGTAGCGCTCGAGCTTGGTGGAGACGCGCCGGTCGAACGAAGCGAGCATCGCGACGGCGAAAAGCCCGGCGTTCGCCGCGCCCGCCTGGCCGATGGCGAAGGTTGCGACCGGGATGCCCTTGGGCATCTGCACGATGGAGAGCAGCGAATCCTGTCCGGCGAGATGCTTGCTCGGCACCGGAACCCCGAGCACCGGCAGCGTCGTCTTGGAGGCGAGCATTCCGGGCAGGTGCGCCGCGCCGCCCGCCCCCGCGATAATCGCGCGCAGGCCACGTCCGCGCGCCCTTTGCGCGTAGGCGAACATCGAGTCCGGGGTGCGATGCGCGGAGACGACCTTCGCTTCGTACGGCACGCCGAACTCGGCGAGCACCTCGCACGCGGCGCGCATCACTTCCCAGTCGGATTGCGATCCCATCACGACGCCGATGAGCGGCTGCGCGGCGCGCCGCGCGCCCGTCCTTCTCCCTTGCGCCGGACTCACTACGGCCTCGCGCCGGCGAGCCGGTGAAGCGCTTCGCGGTACTTCTTGGAGGTCCGCTCGATCACGTCCTCCGGCAGCTTGGGCCCCGGCGGATTCTTGTTCCAGGTGAGCGTCTCCAGAAAGTCGCGCACGTACTGCTTGTCGAACGAGGGCGGCGAGAGCCCCACGCGGTAGGAGTCCGCCGGCCAGAAGCGCGAGCTGTCCGCGGTCAGGATCTCGTCGATCAGCACGAGCTTGCCCTCGGCGTCGAGCCCGAACTCGAACTTGGTGTCGGCGATGAGGATGCCCTTTTCCGCGGCGTAGTCGGCCGCCTCACGGTAGAGGCGGATGCTGATCTCGCGCACCTGCGCGGCGAGCTCCTTGCCGATCAGCTCTTCCGCCTCGGCGAACGGGATGTTCTCGTCGTGGCCCTCGGCTGCCTTGGTCGCCGGCGTGAAGATCGGCTCGGGCAGCTTCTCGGCCATCTGCAGCCCCTTGGGAAGCTCGATGCCGCAGATCTTCCCGGTCTTGTGGTAGTCCTTCCAGCCCGAGCCGGTGAGGTAGCCGCGCACCACCGCCTCGATCGGCAGCGGCTTCAATTTCTTCACGACCACCGAGCGGCCGCGCACCTGCCCCTTGTCCTCGTCGCCCTCGACCACCGACTCGGGGTCGATGCCGGTGAGGTGGTTCGGCACGACATGCGCGAGCCGGGCGAACCAGAAGTTCGACATCTCGGTCAGCACGCGCCCCTTGTCCGGGATCGGGTCGGTGAGCACGACGTCGAACGCCGAGAGCCGGTCGGTGGTCACGATCAGGAGCTTGTCCTCGCCGACCGCGTAGATGTCGCGCACCTTGCCGCGGGCGACGCGTTTCAGGCTCTTCAGGCTCGATTCGTATAGTGGCTGCGGCATGGCGGGGCTGAAAATAGCATGGCCCGGCAAGCCGGGCCATGTGAGTCGGCGCGCAGCGCGATCAGGCGGCCTGTTTCTCGAGGTCGGGCTTCCACTTGCCTTGGCAGGCGAGCCCGTTCATGCGCGCGCGGTGCAGGAACGCCGACTGCGCCGCCTGGACGTTCGCCGCCTGGCCGCGCCAGGTCTTGAGCGGCGGGTTTTGCAGCGCGCGCGAGTACGAGAACGTGAGCGGCCAAGGGAGCCCCGGCATCGCGGCCATCGCCGAGAGGTGCGCGGTGGCGTCGATGTCCGACTGCCCGCCGGAGAGAAACACGACCCCCGGCTGCGCCGAAGGCACGGTGCGCTTGAGCACCCGCACGGTGCGCTCGGCGACCTCGTCGACGCCGGCCTGGCGCACGTTCTCCTTGCCCGAGACCACCATGCTCGCCTTGAGGATCGTGTGCTCGACCGACACGTTGTGCGCCGCGAGCGCGGCGTAGGTCGCGCGCAGCGTCGCTTCCGTCACCTCCTCGCAGCGCTCGACCGTGTGATCGCCATCGAGCAGCACCTCGGGCTCGATGATCGGAACGATCGAGGCCTCCTGGCACAGCGCCGCGTAGCGCGCGAGCGCGTGCGCGTTGGCGTACAGGCACGCATGCGTCGGGATACCCTCGCCGATCGTGATCACGGCGCGCCACTTGGCGAAGCGAGCGCCGAGCTTGAAGTACTCCGCGAGCCGGCCGCGCAGGCCGTCGAGGCCCTCGGTCACCTTTTCGCCCGGGCAGAGCGCGAGGTCCATCGCGCCCTTGTCGACCTTGATGCCCGGGATGATGCCCTTTTTCGCCAAGTAGGCGGGAAACGGGACGCCGTCGTTCGTCTTCTGCCGGATCGTCTCGTCGAACAGGATCACGCCGGAGACGTGCTGCTCGATTCCCGGCGTCGTGAACAGCAGCCCGCGGTAGGCGCGGCGGTTCTCTTCGGTAGACTCGACGCCGACCGATTTGAAGCGCTTCTCGCAGGTGCCGCTCGATTCGTCGGCGGCGAGGAGGCCTTTGCCCTTGGCGACCATCGCGGCCGCGGTCTTGGAAAGAAGTGTCTTGTCCATGCTGTGGGCTCCGGTGGTAGAGGGTTACGGGGAAATGCAGGTTACGGGGAAATGCGCGAGGAACTGAGCGGATTTTACCGCCGTCCACGGGCCGAGCGCCACGCCCCGGCCGGCGGGGTTCAGCCCGGCTTGCGCGAGGCGCGGTTTTCCATCTCGACCAGCTTGCGCTGCACGATCGCGAGGCGCTCCGCCTGCTCCGTATCGGCTGCGGCCGGTGTCGCATAGCAGCGCGTCAGCATCTGCGCCGGGGTCTCGGCCGCGCCGCCGCCCGAAGCGAACCGTTCCTTGAGGCGCAGCAGTTGTCTTGTCCGGCGCGCTTCGGCGTGAGCGGCGGGCGAAGGAAGATCGAGCGCAAGTTCCAATTCGAGCAGCAGCTGCGCGCGTTGCGCGAGACCTTGCGCGAGAGACTCCGGCGACGCGGAGGACGCCGCCTCGAGTCGCTTCGCGAGCGCACGCTCCGCATCGGCGGCGAGCGCCGGTAGCACCGCCCACGCCTCGCGCGCCTGCGCCAGCGCCTGCGCCGCGTCGCTTCCCGCGGCGGCCGCTTCCTCGACTCGCTCGGCGAGCTGCGCCTTCTGCGCGAGCACCGTATAACGGGCCGCATGCCGCTCGAGCTTGAGCGCGCCCATCCTCTCGGAGGCGCGCTGCGTGATCTGGCGCGCCTGCCGCTCGAGATCGCCCGCCGCCTCGCGCGGGAGCGCCGCAGCGGACTTCCATGCCGCTTGAAATTGCGCCAGCGCCGCCTCGATCTCGCCCGCCTTCGGCGCGGCGAGCGCATCCTCCAGGGTCTTGAGCAAGGCGCGGCGCGCCTGCACGACCTGCTCGGACTGCGCCGCGCGCTCCGCCCGTTGCGCATCGCGCCGGGCAAAGACCGCGTCGCAGGCGGCGCGAAACTTCTTCCACAACACCTCGTCTTTGCGGCGGCCGAGGTAGGCGCTACCGGCCTCGTCGCGCCATTTCGCCTGCAAGGTACGCGCCTGCGCGATCGCCTCCCCCAGATCCTGCGCCTCGCGCAAAGCCTCGGCCTGATCGATCAGCGCCTGCCTGCGGGCCGTCTCGGCGCTGCGCGCCTCGGCGAGCCGCGCCTCGAGCTCGGCGACGAGCGGATCGAAACGCTTGCGCAGCGCGCGCTCGTCGCGAAATCCCGCCCGCGCGCCGGAATGCCAGGCCGCGAGCATCTCGGCGCGCTTGCGCTCCACCGCGCGCCAGTCGGCTTGCGCCCAGTCGAGCGCACGGATCCAGGCTTCCCACTGCGCAAGCTGGGCTTCGCGCGCGGCGCGCGTCTTCTGCTGCTCTGCCGCCTGCGCCGCGCGGTGCGCCGCGACCGGCTGGTAGGCCTTCTCCATCAGCGCGTCGAACCGCTCCCACTGCGCGCGCGGCGCGGCGCCGCTGGCATCGAGACGCTTCCATTCCTCCCGGAAGCGCGCAATCGCCTGCGCGAGCGCTTCGATCTCCATCGGCTCGGCAAGGTCCTTTTCCGCGTGCGCGATGAGCTGGTCGTGCGCTTGCGTGCTGCCCCAGCGCGCCCAGCCGCGCAGCCGCACGAGCTCGCTGCGCGCGCGCTTCCAGCGCGCGTCGAGCCCTCGCGGCGCCGTGAGCGCGCCCAGCAGATGCTCGATGCGCGCCTCCGCGCGCTCGGCCTCCGCGGTGCGCCCCTGCGCGAGCGCCTGCTCGAGGGCGAAGAGCGCCTTTTGCATCGCCGCCAGGTCGAGCGCGGGTTTCGGCTTCGATTTCTCGGCAGCGACGGCCGCATTGCGCGCCGCTTCGCGCTGCGCGTGGCTTTGTTGCAGCCGGCTCGTCCACTTCGTCTCGAGCATCTTGCGCGCCGCCGCGTGGCGCGGCTTGGGCAACGCGTCCCACGCCGCGGGATCGGGGTCGCCGTCTTGCGCCGAGAGAAAGCTCTCGCACGCGGAATGCCGCTCGAGATCCTGCTCCAGCTCGCGAAGGCGCGTGCCGAGCGCGGCGAGCGCCTCCTGCAAGGCCCGGGCGCTCGCGCCGACCTGAGTCCAGGAGGGTAGCGCGGCGTTCGCGGCCTCGAGCGCGGCGAGCTCGTCCCGCCAGGGACCGAGCCGATCGGCGATCGGCCAGGGCTCGGCGGCCGTCTCGGCCGCAAGCGCATCGGCGCGCTCTGCGCTCCGGTGCAACTGGCGCAGCGTCTCGCTCTCGTCGCGCATGCGCGCATACAGCCGCGCGAGCTGCTCGCGGCAGGGAGCCGCCTCCGCACAATCCCCCAGCGCCTGGACCGAGCGCTCGGCCTGCGCGAGGCGCGTGGCCGCGAGCGGCGGCGGCGCGTCGACGAGCGCCTCGAGGCTCGCCTGGAGCTCGCTCGCGCGCTGCGCGCGGTCGGCGTGCTCGATGCGGCTGCGCAGGATTTCGCTGCAGTGGCGATGCACGCGCTTGTCGCGCTCGCGCGTTCCTGCCGCCACGCGCTCGAGCAGCGCCCCGTCGCTCAGCCGCTGCGCCGCAGCGAAGCGCAGCTGCGCGGAGCGGGCGCCGATCGCGACCTCGGCGAGCCGGGCTTCGTCTTGCAGCCGTTCCATCCACTGCAGGGCGAGCGAATTGTCCTCGGCATGGCACACGGCCGCGCCGACCACCGCTTCGGAATCCGTCGCGAGCAGCGTCCCGTCGCCGCGGGCGAGCGCCTGGCCCAGCTCGTTCTCGTGCGCGCGGCGCTCGGCCTCCGACCCCTGCGCGATGAGAGCGCGAAGGCGCTCGGCCTGTCCCCCGCCCGCCTTCGCGCGCCGCGAGGCATCGCTTCCGGATGGGGTTTTCGTGCCGCGCGGCAGGCCAGGGAACCAGTTCATGGGAATCGCGTTCGAGGTACGCGGGTAGAAGCAGGCGAATTCTAAGCGATGCGCAGGCGCGACTGCGCGCGAGCACCGCACCGCGTGCATGACGAATCCTCGCTTCCGGTCGTTGCTTAAGCTTCCGTTAAGGCAGGCCGGCGATTTTTGGGGGGAGCAGAGGGCGAAAATTCGGCGATAATGCGACCCCTTGAATTGGCGCGCGTCCCGGCTAAGACCTGCAACCTTGGTAATCTCATGATACGAATCGACAATCTCGTGAAGCGCTTCGGCGCGAAGCGCGCCGTCGACGGCGTTTCGTTCGGCGTCGAGCGCGGCGAGGTGCTCGGCTTTCTCGGCCCGAACGGCGCCGGCAAGTCGACCACGATGCGCATGATCACCGGATTCATCCCGCCGACCTCGGGCAAGGTCGCGATCGGCGGCCACGACACTCTCGAATCGCCGCTCGAGGCGAAGCGCCTGATCGGCTACCTGCCCGAGAACGCCGCGTCGTACCCCGACATGACGGTCATGGGATTTCTCGAGTTCGCCGCCGAGCTGCGCGGCCTCGCCGGCGAAGCGCGCAAGAAGGCCGTGCGGCGCGTGATCGATCTGTGCTTCCTCGATACGGTGCTCCATCAGACGATCGACACGCTCTCGAAAGGCTACAAGCACCGCACCTGCCTGGCGCAGGCGCTGATCCACGATCCCGAGGTACTGGTGATGGACGAGCCCACCGACGGTCTCGACCCGAACCAGAAGCACGAGGTGCGCCAGCTCATCCGCGAGCTCGGCAAGAACAAGGCGATCGTGTTCTCGACCCACATCCTGGAAGAGGTCGACGCCGCCTGCACGCGCGCGATCATCATCGACCGCGGCAAGATCGTCGCCAACGGCACCCCGGAGGAGCTGCGAGCGATGTCGCAGCTCGCCGGCGCGGTCACGCTCAAGGCGGCCGGGGCGGACGCCGCCAAGCTCGGCGCGCTCGCGGCCGCGGGCCGGGTCGATCCGACGGGAGAGGCGCTGCGCGTCTACCCGAAGGACAAGGCGGCCGCGGTGGAGCTTGCGCGCGAGGTGATCGAGCTCGCGAGCCGTGAAGGCTGGAAGGTCGAGCAGCTGCGTACCGAGGAGGGACAGCTGGACGAGGTCTTCCGGCGCATCACGCTTCCCGACACGGTGCGCGGGCCGGGCGCGGCGGCGGCGAGCGCGCAAGGAGCGGGCGCATGAGCGCGGCGCACGTGATCCGCACCATCGGCAAGCGCGAGCTGGCGGGCTATTTCGTCTCGCCCGTCGCCTACGTGTTCCTGGTGATGTTCCTGCTCCTCACCGGCTTTTTCACCTTCACCGTGGGCGGGTTCTTCGAGCGCGGCGAGGCGAGCCTCGCGGCGTTCTTCGGCTGGCACCCGTGGCTGTACCTGGTGCTCGTCCCCGCGGTCGGCATGCGGGTCTGGTCGGAGGAGCGCCGCTCGGGAACGATCGAGCTGCTGCTCACCATGCCGGTCGCGACCTGGCAGGCGATCCTCGCGAAATTCCTCGCCTCGTGGGCGTTTCTCGCGATCGCGCTCGTGCTCACCTTCCCGGTCGCGATCACGGTCAACGTGCTCGGCGACCCGGACAACGGCCAGATCGTCGCCGGCTATCTCGGCAGCCTGCTCCTCGCCGGAGCGTATCTCGCGATCACGTGCATGACCTCCGCGATGACCCGCAACCAGGTCGTGGCGTTCATCCTCTCGGTCGTGATCTGCCTTTTTCTCATCCTCGCGGGCTTCAATCCGGTCACCGACCTGCTCGTGCGCTGGGCGAGCCCCGCGTTCGTCGACCTGGTCGCGGCATTTTCGGTGATCACGCACTACGACGGGTTCCAGCGCGGCGTCATCGACGCGCGCGACCTCGTGTTCTTCCTCTCGGTGATCGGGTTCGCCCTGTTCGCGACCGGCGTCGTCATTCGCGGCCATCGCGCGGGGTAGGCCATGAACGTCAAGAAATACGAAACCCTGATCTACTCCGCGGTCGGCCTGGCCGCGCTGTTTCTCATCCTGGTCGCCTTCAACTACCTGGTTTCCGCCTCGTCGGTGCGCGCCGATCTCACCGAAGGCAAGCTCTACACGCTCTCGGACGGCACGAAGAGAATCCTGCGCGGCCTCTCCTCCCCGGTCAAGGTGAAGCTGTACTTCTCGCAAGGCGAAAGCGTGCCGGTGCCGCTGCGCAGCTTCGCCGACCGAGTCGAAGACGTGGTGCGCGAATTCAAGTCGGCCGCCGGCTCGAACCTGATCGTCGAGAAGTACAACCCCAAGCCCGACAGCGAGGAGGAGGACGCCGCGCAGATCGACGGCGTCGAGCCGCAGCAGCTTTTTACCGGCGAATCGTTCTACCTCGGCATCGCGGTCACGCAGCTCGAGCGCAAGCAGTCGATCCCGGCGCTCAGTCCGCAGCGCGAGCGGCTGCTCGAATACGACCTCGCGCGCGCGATCGCGCGCGTGGGATCGACCGAGCGCCCGAAGATCGGCCTCATGGCGGGGCTCCCGGTCACGGGCGAGCGGTTCAACCCGTATACGCGGCAGCCCTCCGAGCCGTGGGTGCTCGCGGGCGAGCTCAAGCGCGACTTCGACGTCAAGGAAGTCAACATGAGCGCGACCGAGATCGACAAGGACATCGGCGTGCTGCTGCTCATCCATCCGCGCCATATCCAGCCGCAGACCGAGTACGCGCTCGACCAGTTCGTGCTGCGCGGCGGCAAGCTCATCGCGTTCGTCGATCCGTACGCCTACTTCGACCAGCAGGGCCCGCAGATGCCCGGCATGCCGCCGCTGCCCTCGAGCTCGACGCTGCCGACGCTGTTCAAGACCTGGGGCGTGGACATGGACCCGGGCAAAGTCATCGCCGACGTCGTGTACGCCTCCGGCGGCGGCCAGCGCTACACGCCGACCGTGCTCTCGCTCAACCGCACCGCGTTCAGCCGCGACGACGTCGTCACGAGCCAGATCGAGTCGCTGCTGTACGCGTTCGGCGGCGCCTTCACGCTTTCCGCCGACGGCGGCGCCGCGCAGGGGCTGAAGGCGACCGAGCTCGTGAAGACCTCGCAGAACTCGATGTTCGTCGAACATTCGCTCGCCACCAAGTCGGGCGACGAGACGACCAAGAGCTTCCAGCCGAGCGGCAAGTCGTATCCGCTGGCGCTGCGGCTGACGGGAAAGTTCAAGACGGCGTTTCCCGGCGGGCAGCCGGCGGCGCAGGCAGCGGCCAAAGACGGCAAGGACAAGCCCCAAGCATCCGCCCCGCAGCTGCGCGAGTCGGAGAAGGAAAACGCCGTCATTCTCGTCGGCGACGTCGACATGCTGCATGACGGCGCGGCGGTCGACGTGCAGGAAGTGTTCGGCCGCAGAATCGTCGTGCCCTCGAACGGCAACCTCGCCTTCGCGCTCGGGCTCGTGGAGCAGCTCGCCGCGGGCGACGACCTGATTTCGCTGCGCAGCCGGGCAGCGGCGTTCCGCCCGCTCACGGTGGTGCGCCAGCTCGAGGCGGAAGCGCAGAAGCAGTATTTCGGCAAGATCCAGGCGCTCGAGGCCGAGCTGCAGAAGACGAGCGGCAGGCTCGAAGAGCTGCAGAAAGCGCGCGGCGCGGGAGCAAAGTCGCCCCAGATCCTCACGCCCGAGCAGCAGGCGGAGCTGGAGAATTTCAAGAAGACCGTGGCCGAGACCCGCCTCGCGTTGAAGGAAGTGCGCAAGAACCTGCGCCGCGACGCCGAGAGTCTCGTGTTCTGGACCAAGGTAGCCAACATCGCGCTGATGCCGCTGCTGGTCGCGATCGCCGGCGTTCTCGTCGCGCTCGCGCGGCGGCGCCGCCAGGCGGCCGCGGTCGCGTCGTAGCCCGCAAGCCAAGCAAGACCATGAGCGCACGCATCGCCGCCGTTCTCGTCGCGCTGCTCGTCGTCCTCGGCGGGAGCGCCCTCGTGTACTACCAGCAGGAGCGCTCGAATCGCGCTTCCAACCTCGCCGCCCTCGGCCAGCCGCTCTTCAAGGGTCTTTCCGCCGCCGAGGTCCGCGCGATCCGGATCACAGAACCGAGGGCGACGCTGACTCTCGAAGAAAAGGCGGGCCGCTGGGCGATCGCCGAGCGCGGGGGCTTCCCGGCCGATTTCGGGAAGGTCCGCGATCTGGCGCTCAAGGGGATCGAGCTGAAGGTCGCGCAAAGCGAGCCGATCGGCGACAAGGACCGCGCCCGGCTCGAGCTCGAGGAGCCGGGCAAGAACGGCGCCGGAACGCAGATCGAATTCCTGGGTGCGGACGCAAAGCCGCTCGGTCGGCTCATCGTCGGCAGGAAGTATTTCAAGAAAGAGCCCGAGAATGCCGCCCGAGCGAGCGCCGACGGGCGTTTCGTGATGCGCCCGGAAGACCCGAAGACGGTCTATATCGTCGCCGATGCGCTCGCGCAGGCGAGCGCGAAGAGCGCCGACTGGATCGAAAAGACCGCTTTCGCCGTGGAGAAAGTGAAGTCGCTCGAGGTGCGCATCCCGGGCGGCGAGAGCTGGCGCATCGAGCGCGCGAAGGACGACGCAGGCTGGACGCTCGCCGGGGCGCGAGCGGGCGAGAAAATCGACGTCTCGCGCGCGAACTCGGCTTCATACTCGCTCAGCCTGCTCGAGCTCGCGGACGTCGCGCCCGGGGATGCGGGCCCCGCGACGACGGGGCTCGACAAGCCGACGCTGGTCAGCGCGGCCACGTTCGACGGTCTGAGCTACGCCATCCGCATCGGCCGCCTCGAAGGCGGCAATCACTTCGTCAGTTTCGAGGTGAGCGGCGTTCCGACGCCCTCGCCCAAACCCGCGCCGGGCGAGAAGGCCGAGGAGCACGCGCAGCGTTTGCGTACGCTCGAAGAGCGCCTCGCGCGCGAGAAGGCGATGTCCAAGCATGTCCTCCTGATACCGAAGGCGAAGCT
The DNA here is from genome assembly GCA_041576355.1 of Burkholderiales bacterium. Taxonomy (GTDB): domain Bacteria; phylum Pseudomonadota; class Gammaproteobacteria; order Burkholderiales; family SG8-39; genus JAOUFA01. The sequence continues at coordinate 917 of JBFGLA010000051.1, read as the reverse complement.
GGAGGACGTGCTGAAGAAGCGCTCCGAGCTGCTGCTCAAGAAAGAAGAGAAGAAATAGCCGCGCCGCGACACGGCCTGGGCGCCGGCGGCCCCCGGGCCGCGGCCCGCCTCCCTCCGGCGGCGAGGCGGGGGTGGGGGCCAGCCTGACCTTCGGTATATGCAACCCCATACCGGGATTCGGTAAACTGTCGCATTCGCGATGCGAGGTTGCAGGCCACCGACAGCCTCCGCCGGCACCCCCCTTAGAGCGCAATGTCGTCTCGCATCACCGTTGACCAGACCAACCGCACGTTCATCTGCAGCGTCGTGTTCGTCGATCTCGTCGGCTATTCGAAGAAATCGGTCGCGGAGCAGCTTGCGATCAAGGACCGCTTCACCGCGCTGCTCGCCGACGCGCTGAAGGACATCGCGGTCAACGACCGCATCGTCCTCGACACCGGCGACGGCGCCGCCATGAGCTTTCTGGGCGATCCGGAAGACGCGCTTTTCGTCGGCATGAGCGTGCGCGACGCGATGAAGGGCGCGGCCGCGCCACTCGATGCAGCGGCCGTGTCGGCCGAGAACGCGAGCACCGGCATTCGCATCGGCATCAATCTGGGCCCGGTGCGGCTGGTCCAGGACATCAACGGCCACCCCAACATCGTCGGCGACGGGATCAACGTCGCGCAACGCATCATGAGCTTTGCCGCGCCCGGGCAGATTCTCGCTTCGCGCTCCTACTACGATGTCGTGTCGTGCCTGTCCGACGAGTACGCCAAGCTGTTCGAATTCGAGGGCTCGCGCACCGACAAGCACGTGCGCGAGCATGAGGTCTACGTGGTCGGGGAATCGGAAAGCGCTTTCATACAGGCGAAGACCGGGATGGAGCACCGGGCGGCGCAGACCAACCCGCGGCTTAGGGCCAGGCCGGACGTGGC
>JBFGLA010000050.1:0-12342 GCA_041576355.1 Burkholderiales bacterium | reverse complement strand
GTCTCGGAGCGCACGGTGACGGGGTTCGTCCATCCCGAGTCGGTCGCCTACGACCCGCGCGCCAAGGTCCTGTACGTAGGCGAGTTCGGCTCGGAGTTGAAGCCCACGCAGAAGGACGGCAAGGGCCGCATCAGCAAGGTGTCATTGGACGGCAAGGTGCTGGAGAAGCAGTTCCTGCCCGCGGCCGGAATGACCCTCGACAAGCCCAAGGGCATCTGGGTGCAGGGCGGCCGGCTCTGGGTCACCGACATCGACGTCGTGTGGGTGTTCGACCTGAAAACCAAGCGCGGGCGCAAGGTCGCGCTGCCCGGGGTACAGTTCGCGAACGACCCGGCGGTGATGGGCAAGGCGCTCTACGTGAGCGACAACCGCGGCGACATGCTGTTCAAGGTCGAGCCGGCGGATTTCCTGAACATGAAGGGCGAGCCCAAGGTAACCCAGGTGTTCGCGGATCGGGGCGTCAACCCGAACGGCCTCTATCCCGCGCGCGACGGCATGCTGCGCATGGTCGGCTTCGTCGCGCCCGACAAGCCGCGCGCGATCTTCGGCCTGGGCGTGAGCGGACAGATCAAGTCGCTCTCGGAAGACATCGGCCGGCTCGACGGCGTGTACGAGATGAAGGACGGCTCGCTCCTCGTCACCGACTGGAACTCGGGCTCGCTCTTTCACTGGAGCGAGAAGGGCGGGATGCACAAGCTCGCCACCGGATTCAAGGGACCGGCCGATTTCTGCGTCGTGCCCACCGGCAAGGGGCTGACCGTCGTCGTTCCCGACCTCGTGCAAAGCGAATTGCGCTTCGTCCAGCTCGTGCAGTAGCCGTACGTTACGATGAATCTCTGGCTCTTCGATTGCGACGCACCGAAGGAGGACATCGAGGCCGGCTGCCGCGCCGCGGCGGCGCTGATCGAGAAGCGCGGCTTCAGCGTCGAGCAGGCCTACGATGCGGTGATGAAACGCAGCAACCGCGAGCGCTTCGAGCGCCGCGCCGCGCAGGCCTGGGACGAGGCCGAGGACGAGGCGCTGCGCGTCACCTACCGCGGCGAGGAGCCCGACGACGAGCCGGTGCTCGGGCCGGCGACCTCGGAGTAGCGCTAGCCGAAGTAAGCCTGGTGCACCGCCGCGTCGCGCGCAAGCTCGCTGGCCGTGCCCGAAGCAACCACGCGACCTTGCGAAAGCACGTAGCCGTAGTGCGCGATCGCGAGGGTCTGGTGCACGTTCTGCTCGACCAGGAACACGGTGATCCCCTGCTCGTTGATGCGCCGGATGGTGCTGAAGTTCTCCTTCACCAGCCGCGGCGACAATCCGAGCGAGGGCTCGTCCACCAGCAGCAGCCGCGGCGCGCTCATCAGGCCGCGGCCGATCGAGACCATCGCCTGCTCGCCGCCCGACATGGTGCCGGCGAGCTGGTCGCGCCGCTCGGCGAGCGTCGGGAAAGCCTCGTAGGCGCGCGCGAGGCGCTCGGCGACGGTCCGCTCGGAGGCCTCCTGGTAGGCGCCCAGGCGCAGGTTCTCCTCGACCGTGAGCTTGGGAAAGACCTTGCGTCCCTCGGGAATGCACGCGATGCCCGCGGCGATCACCTTGTGGGTCGGCAGTCCCGTCAGGTCGGCGCCACCGAAACGGATCGTTCCCGCGCGCGGCGGGGTGAGACCGAGGATCGCGCGGATGAGCGTGGTCTTGCCCGAGCCGTTCGAGCCGAGCAGGCAGGTGATGCGCCCGGCCGCGACCGAGAGCGTCACGCCTTCGAGCACGTCGGCCTTGTCGTAGGCGGCGTATACGCCGGAAACTTCGAGCGAGTCCCCCGGTGCGCTCATTCCCCTCACTCCACGCCCAGGTAGGCTTCCTGCACCTGCCGGTCGGCCGCGACCTCGCGGTAAGTCCCCTCGCAGATCTTCTTGCCGAAATTGAGCACCACGCAGCGGTCGGTGATGCGCTCGATCACACCCATCTCGTGCTCGATGATGACGATCGTCAGCCCGGCGACGCGGCCGCGGATCTCCAGAATGTCGTCCATCAGCTCGCGCGTCTCCTCCTCGGTCATTCCGGCCGAGGGCTCGTCGAGCAGCAGCAGCTTCGGCCGGCTGACGAGCGCGCGGCAGATCTCGATGCGGCGCCGGTCGATCATCGGCAGCGCGCCGACCGCCTCGAACATGCGGCCGGCGAGCGGCGCGTCGAACACGCGCACAAGCTCTCTCGCCTCGTCGAAAGCGGCCTCGAACTGGCGCGCGAACTCGCGCCGGCGGAACAAGTTGAACCCCAGCCCGTGCGCCAGGCGCTTGTGGTTGCCGACCATGATGTTGTCGAAGATCGACAGCGGCAGGCACAGGCGCGAGCGCTGGAAGGTGCGCGCGATGCCCGCCTCGTAGACCTTCTGCGCCGGCAGGTTGGTGATGTCGCGGCCAAGGAACTCGGCGCGCCCGTCGCTCGCCTCGTAGATGCCGGTGAGCACGTTGAACGAGGTCGTCTTGCCCGAGCCGTTGGGGCCGATCAGGCCCATGATCTCGCCCTCGCGCACTTCCATGTCGAGCCGATCGAGGGCGACCAGCCCGCCGAAAAGGCGCGTCAGCCCCGAGAGCGCGAGCACCGGCGCGCTCATCGCGGCCTCCAGCCGGGCAGGTACACGCGCAGCCGCCGCGGGAGCAGCCCCTCGGGGCGGTACAGCAGCACCAGAATCACCAGGCTCGCGTAGAGCAGAAAGCGGTATTCCTGGATCAGCTGCAGCTTCTCGGGCAGCACGACGACGATCGCCGCGGCGAGCGCAGCGCCCCAGGGGTTGCCGATCCCGCCCAAGAGCACGATCGAGACCATGATCAGCGAATCGCCGAAAGTGAAGTTGGTCGGCGCGATGAAGCCGAGCATCAGCGCGTACAGCGCGCCGGCCGCGCCGGCCATGAAATTGCCGAGCGTGAAGGCGACGATCTTCCAGCGCGCGATGTGGATGCCGAAGCACGCGGACGCGGTTTCGTCGAGGCGGATCGCGTCGAGGCTCACGCCGATCCACGAGCGCTCGATTCGCCGCGTGACCGTGAACGCGAGCACCGCGAGCGCGAGCGCCACCAGCACGTAGCTGACGTAGAACGAGATCTCGAGCCCGGCGAGCTGAAGGTTGTCGTTGAACCGCCAGCCCGCGACCTGCATGCTCGGGAGCTTGAGGCCTTGCGGGCCGCCGAGCGCGTCGTTCACCTCGAGGAAGGTCTTGAACAGCAGCCCGAAGGCGATCGTGACGACCGCGGCGTAATGCCCGCGGGTGCGCAGCACCGGCAGGATCAGGATCGAGCCGACGAGTGCCGCGACCGCGCCGCCGAGCGCGAGCACGACGAGATGAGGAATCCCGGTGTGCGCCGTCAGCACCGCCGCGGTGTAGCAGCCGACGCCGAGGAACGCCGCGGCGGCGAAATTGAGCACGCCGGCGTAGCCGAACTGGATCGTGAGCCCGAGGCAGGCGACGAAGTAGACCAGCACCGTTCCCAGCATGAGGAGCGTGAAGTGCTCGGCGTGGAAGAACACGATGAACGCCATCACCATCGCGACCGCGACGCGATTCATCGCGGGCTCGCGCAGCGCGATCGCGCGCGCCGCGGGGGCGAGCCAGCCGGCGCGCCGGGCGAAGAGCGTCCCGGCGGTCGCGATCGCGAGCAGGCCCAGCACCTCCCATTCGCTCTCGGCCCACATGAAGGCGATCGCGAACGCGGTCGCGAGCGCCGCGGCGACAACTCCGGGCCAGAGCGGCGCACGCGCGTCGGGCTTCGCGGCGGTCTCCTGCGGCATCGCGCTCACACTCGTGCGCTCGCCTTCTCGGCGATCAGCCCCGTGGGGCGCCACGCCATGAGCGCGATCACGACGGCGAACGCGAACACGTCCTTGTAGGCGCTCGCGAAGGGCAGCGCCACCGCGCCGACGGTCTGCAGCGTGGCGAAGAGAAACCCTCCCAGGATCGCGCCGTAGATGTTTCCCAGGCCCCCGACGATCGCCGAGCTGAAGCCGATCACGCCGAGCCACAGGCCCATGCCGAAGTTGATCTCGTTGTAGTACAGGCCGTTCATCACGCCCGCGAACGCGGCCACCCCCGAGCCGAGCGCGAAAGTGACGAGCACGATGAGCGTGAAGTTGATTCCCATGGTCTTCGCCGTCTCCTCGTCCTGGGCAACGGCACGGATCGCCAGGCCGAGCTTGGTGCGGTTGATGAGGAGGTGAATGCCGACGATCACCGCGAGGCCGCCGAGAAAGAGCAGCGCGCTGTCCAGGCGCAGGTTGAAGCTGCCGAGCGCCGCCGCGTCGGTCGGCAGGAGCTTCGGGAAGCGCTTCGGGTTGGCGCCGTCGGGAAAGAACAGCCGCACGCACTCGCGCAGCACCGTGCCGAGCATCAGCGTGACAAGCAGGATGTTGAGCGGCGGCGCCGACTTCAGCGGCATCACGATGAACTTCGCGATCAACGCGCCGAGGAGCGCCATCGCGCCGGTCGCGATCAGGATCACCGCCGCGACCTGCAGCCAGGGGTTCGCGGCCCCGGCCGCCTCGAGCCCGAGATACACCGAGAAGCCGGTGAAGGCGCCCACCGTCAGCACGTCGCCGTGGCTGAACTTGATGACGTCGAGCACCCCGAAGAAAAGCGTGAAGCCGACCGCGACCAGGGCGTACATCATGCCCAGCATCAGGCCGTTGGCGACGAATTGGGCGAGGAGTCCGGCGTCCATGACGCGCGTGAACGCGCAGGGGCGGACGGCGAACCGCCCGCCCCCGCTATATCGTCGAGCCGATTATTTTCCGGCGAGCTTGCGCTTGCCGGCGGCGTACTCGCTGTCCTCCCAGACGACCCACTTGCCGTCCTGGGCGACGTACTTGGTAATCGCGGCGACCGTGTTCTGGCCGTGGTCGTCGAAGCTGATTTTGCCGACGATCGAATCGACGCCCTTCACGTTGCCGAGCGCGGCGGTAACCTTCTTGCGATCGGGGCCGACCTTTTCGATCGTGTCCAGGATCAGGCTCATCGCGGCAAAGGCGAACGCGCCGTAGGCTTCGGGGGCCTCGGCGTACTTCGCCTCGGCGTACTTCTGCATGAAAAACTGGCCGCCGGGGAGCTTCTCGACCGGCGCGCCCTCGCGGAAGGCGAGCACGCCCTCGGCGAGCGGCCCCAGGCCCTCGATGAACGCGTCCGAGACGATGCCCGAGGTGCCGATCAACTGCGCCCTGATGCCGAGCTTGTCCATCTGCGAGCGGATGCGCACCCCGATCGGCGTCAGGCCGCCGAAGTAGATCGCATCCACGCCGAGCGACTTGATCTGAGTCAGCTCGGCGTTGAAATCCTGCTGGTCGGCGGTGACGCCGAAGGTGCCGGCGATCGTGCCGCCGTTCTTGGCGAGGTACTCGCTGAAGTACTTGTTGTGGCCCTTGCCGTAGTCGGTGGTGTCGTGGATCACGGCAAACTTCTTGAAACCCTGGCCGGTCGAGAACTTCGCGTTGACCTCGTTCTGATTGATCATCGTGCCGTTGACGCGATGGACCTCCTTGTAGTTGTTGCCGTAAGTGATGTCGGGCAGCACCGCGCCCCACACGATCACCGGCAGGCCGAACTTGTGATACGTGTCGACCGTGCCGATCGCCACCGCCGAGCAGTAGTGCGTCGCGCCGGCGATGATCGAGCGGTCGGCGGCGGCCTTGGTCGCGACCTGAACGCCGACGTTGGGCTTGCACTCGTCGTCGAGCACGACCATCTCGTACTGGTACTTCGCCTTCGGATCGGCGTTGCGCAGCTTCACCGCGAGGTCGGCCGAATTGCGCCCGCCCAGGCCGTTCGCGGACACCCCGCCGGTGAGCGGGCCGATGAACACCACCTTGACGGTTTTCTTCGCCGCGTGGGCGTCGCCCGCGGCGAGGCCCAGGCCGAGCGCGAGCGCGGCCGCGGATGCAAACAGCGTACGGACGATTTTCATGTTGTCTTCCTCCTTGGAGAAGCCGGGACGCGACGGACCGCGACAAGACTGCCGCAGCGCACAGCGGCGGTCAAGGCGCACCTGCGGAACGCCCGGCTGCGATCACCTGATACATTTGGCTCGCATGCCCCTCCTCACCCTCGCCGACGCCCAGCTCGCCTACGGCGACCTGCCTCTTTTCGATCGCGCGTCCTTCGCCCTGGAAGCGGGCGAGCGGATCGGCCTCATCGGCCGCAACGGCAGCGGCAAGTCATCGCTTCTCGGCGTGATGGCGGGCGGCGTCACGCTGGATGACGGGGAGCTGAAGAAGCCGGACGGCCTGCGCATCGCGACGGTCGAGCAGGAGCCCAAACTCCCGCACGCGCCTACGTTGCGCGGGAGCCTGCTCTTGCGCGGCCACATCCCGGCCATCCAGGACGAGCGCGGCCGCTGGCGCGCCGAGACCCGGCTCGCCGAGTTCGTGCACCGCTTCGGCTTGGACGAAAGCCTCGCGCCCGAGGCGGCCTCGGGCGGCGAGGCGAAGCGCGCCGCGCTCGCGCTCGCGTTCGCGCTCGAGCCCGATCTCCTGCTGCTCGACGAGCCGACCAACCACCTCGACATCGACGGCATCGTCCAGCTCGAAGCCGCGCTCGCCAAGCTCACGGCGATCGTCGTGACCCATGACCGCGCCTTTCTCGATCGCTTCGCGACTCGCATCGTCGAGCTGGACCGCGGGCTGCTGCGCTCGTACCCGGGCAACTTCTCCGCCTACGAGCGCCTGAAGGCGGACGAGCTGGCGGCGGAGGTCGTCGCGCGGCGCAAGTTCGATCGCTTCTGGGCGCAGGAGGAAGCCTGGATCCGCAAGGGGATCGAGGCTCGGCGCACGAGGAACGAAGGCCGCGTGCGGCGCCTGGAGCGCTTGCGCAGCGAGCGCGCCGCGCGGCGCGAGCGCCTGGGAGCCGTGAAGCTCGCGATCGGCGGCGGGGCTCGCTCGGGAAAGCTCGTCGCCGAGCTGACCGGCGTTTCCAAGAGCTTCGGCGACAAGCCCGTGGTCAAGGACCTCGACCTGCTGATCTCACGCGGCGATCGTATCGGCCTCATCGGCCCGAACGGCGCCGGCAAGACCACGCTCATCAAGCTGATCCTGGGCACGCTCGCCCCCGAGGCGGGGCGCGTGCGCCTGGGGACGAACGTCCAGCCGGCGTATTTCGATCAGATGAGGGAAGCGCTCGACCCGGAGAGGACGGTCGCCGAAACCATCAGCCCCGGAGCGGATTGGGTCGAGCTGCCGGGCGGGAAGAGGCACGTCATGAGCTACCTCGCCGACTTTCTCTTTCCGCCGCGGCGCGCCGCCGCGCCGGTGCGCATGCTCTCGGGCGGCGAGAGGAACCGCCTGCTCCTCGCGCGCCTCTTCGCGCGCCCGGCGAACGTGCTCGTGCTCGATGAGCCGACCAACGACCTCGACATCGAATCGCTCGAGCTGCTGGAGGCGGCGCTGCAGGACTACGACGGCACCCTGCTCCTCGTCTCCCACGACCGCGCGTTTCTCGACAACGTCGTCACGCAGACCCTCGCCGCCGAGGGCGGCGGCGCGTGGAAGGAGTACGCCGGCGGATACGCGGATTGGCTGCGCCAGCGCCCCGCTCCCGCGGAGGAGGAAAAGCCGGTGCCCAAGGCAGCGCCGGCGCGCGAGCGCACGCGCGTGAAGCTCAGCTACAAGGAGACCCGCGAGCTGGCAGCGCTCCCGGGCGAGATCGAGGCGCTGGAAGCCGAGCAGCGCGCGCTCGCCGCGAAGATGAGCGCGCCGGAGTACTACCGCCAGGCGGCGCAGGCGCTGCGAGAGGACCAACAGCGCGGCGGCGAGATCGAGACGCTCCTTATGGAGAAGCTCGAGCGCTGGGAGGCGCTGGAAGCGAAGGCCAAGGCGGCGGCGCTGTGATTCGACGGTAGGCGCGAACCGGCTCGCGCCGACAGGCACGCAGCGTGTCCGCTTGGCCTATGGCCCCGCCGGCCGGCTCCTGCTAGGCTGCAACGCCTCGACAACACCGACGAAAGGAAGGGTTCGCCATGAGAAAGCTGGTCCTGATCCTGGCCGCGCTGCTGCTCGCCGCGCCCGCGGCGATGGCCGTGCAGCCGCCGCAGTACTTCGTCGACGAAACGAAACTCCCGTTCGCCGCCGTCCCCGGCATCCCGACCCAGCGCCTGTGGGGCATCCACAACAACGCCGGGTTCCGCATCGAGGTGCCGGACAACTGGAACGGCTCGCTCGTCCTGTGGGCGCACGGGTTTCGCGGCAACCGGCTCGAGCTCACGGTCGATGACCATCCGCTGCGGCTCTTCCTCATCGCGAACGGCTACGCCTGGGCCGCCTCGAGCTACAGCAAGAACGCCTACGACCCGGCGCAGGGCGCGAAAGACACCCACGCGCTGACGACCTACTTCAACGGCCGCTTCGGCCGGCCGGTGCGGACCTACATCACCGGCGCCTCGATGGGCGGGCACGTCACCGGCATCGTCGCCGAGCAGTGGCACCAGTCGTACGACGGCGCGATGCCGATCTGCGGCGTGCTCGGCGACTACGAGCTGTTCGACTTCTTCCTCGATTTCAACGTCGCGGCGCAGACCCTCTCGGGCGTCGGCCGGCTTTTTCCCTACGACCCGGCGGACTACGTGGGCGTCGCCGTTCCGGCAACCAAGCGCAGGCTCGAGCTGGTTCCGAACACCTTCCCCTTCACCCTGAACGCGGCTGGCCGTAACCTCAGGTCGCTCACCCAGCTTCGTTCCGGCGGCGTGCGGCCCGTGTTCGATCAAGGCTTTCTCTTCTGGAACGGTGTTGCCGGCGACTTCCTCTTCGGTCTGGGCGCGCAGATCGGCGACGGCTCCTTGCCGCGCCACCCCGGTGTCGTCGTCGACAACATCGGCATCGTGTACCAGTTCGATACCAATCCCGCCCAGAGCGCGGAAGAAGCGACGTTCAACGCCGCCGTCCAGCGCGTCGCCGCCGACCCGCAGGGCCGGCACCGGAACGGGATTTCCAACGTTCCGCCCACCACGGGCGATCTCAGGATCCCGATGGTGTCGCTGCACACGCTGGGCGATCTCTTCGTGCCCTTCCTCATGGAGCAGGTCTATGCCGAGCGCGTCGCAGCGAAAGGCGGCTCGCACCTCCTCGTGCAGCGCGCGATCCGCGACTTCGGTCACTGCACCTTCACCCCGACCGAGCTCGTCGAGGGATTCGTCGACCTCGTGCGCTGGGTCGAGGCCGGCGTCAAGCCCGCGGGAGACAACGTCCTCGACCCGGCGGTGGTCGCCGATCCGAACTACGGCTGCGCGTTCACGCGCGGCAATCGGACGTTCCCGGCTCCGCTGTCGATACCGGCCTGCCCGGCGCCGTAAGGGGAAACGGGGCGGGGTTGCCTCAACCCCGCTCCCGCCGCGCGAGGAAGCGATCGAGCTGATCGGCGAAGCGCTTGCGGTCGGTCGCATCGAGCCGCGCCGGTCCCGAGCTATACACGCCGCTCGAGCGCTGCTCCTCGAGGAAATCGCGCAGCGCCAGCCGCTCGCGGATGTTCTCCGGCGTGTAGAGCTCGCCGCGCGGATTCAGCGCATGCCCGCCGCGCTCGATCACCTCCGCGGCGAGCGGAATGTCGGCGGTGATCACCAGGTCCCCGGGCGCGAGGCGCCGCCCGATCTCGTTGTCGGCGACGTCGAACCCGCGCGCGACCTGGATCGTGCGCACGAACTTCGAGGGCCGCGTGCGCAGGGGCTTGTTCGCCACCAGCGTGAGCGCGATTTCCGAGCGCTCCGCGGCGCGGTAGAGGATGTCCTTGACGACAGCGGGGCAGGCGTCGGCGTCCACCCAGATGTGCATTCAGGCCCGCTCAATCCGCGCCCTCGACGATGCGCATGTCGCGCACCGCCGCGTTCTTGCCCAGCGCCTTGAGCGCCTCCTTGTAGGCCGGCCCTTCGTAGGCCGCGAGGGCCTGCGCGAGGCTCGGGAACTCGACCACCACCGTGCGCTCGTTCATCCCCGCCTCGTAAGTCTTGGCGGGCGTGCCGCGCGCGAGGAACTTGCCGCCCGCGGCGAGGACCGCGGGCCCGGCGAGCTTCGCGTACGCCGCGACTGCGTCGGGATTGCTGACGGAACGGTAGGTGGCAACCATGTAGGCCTTGGGCATCGGGGACTCCTTCGGAGATTGGGTCGAGCCCTATTCTTACACGATCGAGCGGGCGTCCTGCGCCGCTTCGATGCTGCGACAATACGGCCATGGCGGCACTCGACACCGCCGCGGCGCTCGTCACGCTCGCGGCGCTCTTCAGCTGGGCGAACCACCGCTACATCCGGCTGCCCACGACGATCGCGCTGCTCCTCTTCTCGCTCGCCGCCTCGCTCGCGATCATCGCCCTGGGGAGCCTGGGCATCCACTTCGACACCCTGGCGATCGAGCTTCTCGCCGAGATCGACTTCGACGAAGCGCTGCTGCACGGCATGCTCTCGTTCCTGCTCTTCGCCGGGGCGCTGCACGTCGACCTGGACGAGCTCGCCCAGCGCAAGTGGGCGATCGGCTTTCTCGCCAGCGTGGGCGTGCTCGTCTCGACCGTGCTCGTCGGCGCCGTGACCTGGTGGCTCTTCGCCGCGCTCGGCCATCCCCTGCCCTTCATCTGGTGCCTGCTCTTCGGCGCGCTCATCTCGCCCACCGACCCGATCGCCGTGCTCGCGATCCTGAAGTCTGCCGGCGCCGACCCGGCGCTGCGCATCAAGATGAGCGGCGAATCGCTCTTGAACGACGGCGTCGGCGTCGCCGTGTTCCTCGTGCTGCTCGCCGTCGCGACGGGCGGCGAGGACGCCACCTGGCAGGGCGCGGCGCTCCTCTTCGCGCGCGAGGCGATCGGCGGCGCACTCTTCGGCTTCGCGCTCGGCTGGATCGCCTACCGCCTGCTCGCGAGCGTCGACAACTACCAGGTCGAGGTGCTCGTCACCCTGGCGCTCGTGATGGGCGGCTACGCGCTCGCCACGCGGCTGCACCTCTCGGGGCCGATCGCGATCGTGGTGGCGGGCCTGCTCATCGGCAACCACGGCCGGCGCTTCGCCATGTCGGAGAAGACCATCGAGCGCCTGGACGGCTTCTGGGAGCTCGTCGACGAGATTCTCAACGCGGCACTCTTCGTCCTCATCGGGCTCGAAGTGCTGCTCATCGCCTTCGAGCCCGCCTGGGGCTGGGCGGCGGTGCTCGCCATCCCGGTCGTCCTCGCCGCGCGCCTGGCGTCGGTGTCCTTGGCTGCGGCTCTGCCGCCGCTGCGCAAGGAGTTTCCGCCGCGCGTGATCGGGCTCTTGACCTGGGGCGGGCTGCGCGGCGGGATCTCCATCGCGCTTGCGCTCTCGCTCCCCGCCGCGCCGGAGCGAAGCGCGCTGATCACCGTGACCTACGTGGTGGTCGTGTTTTCCATCCTGGTGCAGGGGTTGACGCTGGCGCGGGTGCTGCGGCGGTGAGGCACGGCGCGGCGATCGCCGCGAGGGCTGTCCTCAGTGAGCGCGCCGAATCGCTGCACCGGTCCTGGAAACCCCGCCCGCGCGCCCCTATATCCCACACTATGCACAGGATCAGTCCCCTCGGCGCCCTGCACCGGCTGCAGAACACGCTGCAGACGCTCGCGCTGCTCGCGGCGATGGCCGCGCTCGCCGGCGCGCTCGGCTGGAGCCTCTTCGGCGAGGCCGGCCTGTGGGCCGCGCTGCTCGGACCGGCGATCGCGCTCGCCGGCCACAGCGCCTCGCCCCACCTGGTGCTGCGCGCGACGCGCGCGCAGCCGCTCGCCCCGGCGCAGGCGCCGGGCCTGTACCGTTTGCTTGTCGAGCTCGCCGAGCGCGCCGGGCTCGCGATCGTGCCGCGCCTTTACTACGTGCCGAGCCGCGTGCTCAACGCCTTCGCCGCCGGCGATCGTGACGCGCCCGCGATCGCGCTGACCGACGGGCTGCTGCGCAGCCTCGCGCCGCGCGAGATCGCCGGCGTCCTCGCCCACGAGATCGCGCACGTGCGCTCGCGCGACGTCTGGGTCATGACCCTTGCCGAAGTCGTCGCGCGCATGACCTCGCTCCTGTCCTTGCTCGGCCAGATGCTGCTCGTCGTGCTCTTGCCCGTGTCGCTCGTCACCGGGGGCGAGTTGCCGCTCCTTGCGATCTTGCTTCTCATCTTCGCGCCGAGCGTCTCGGCGCTGCTGCAGCTCGCCCTCTCGCGCACCCGCGAGTACGACGCCGACATCGCCGCCGTCGAGCTGACCGGCGACCCGCGCGGGCTGGCTTCGGCGCTGGACAAGCTCGAGCGATTGCAGGGCGGGTGGATGGAGCGCTTGTTCATGGCGCGCGTGCCGAAATGGCTGCGCACGCATCCTTCCACCGGCGAGAGAGTTCGGAGGCTCCTGGCGCTCGAGCGCGAGGGCG
>JBFGLA010000049.1:0-12482 GCA_041576355.1 Burkholderiales bacterium | reverse complement strand
GGCTGCGCACGCGCAGCCAATCAAAAACCGGAGACCTATGAAATCCAAATTTCTTCACTCACGCGGAATCCCCCTACCTCCCCATCGCCTGCTTGCGCCGCTCGATCAGGCGCCAGATCATCGGCGTGAAGATGAGCTGCATCGCGAGCCCCATCTTGCCGCCGGGGCAGACGATCGTGTTCGGTCGCGACATGTACGAGTCGTGCAGCATCGAGAGCAGGTACGGGAAGTCGATGCCGCGCGGATTGGCGAAGCGGATCACGAGCATCGACTCATCGGCGGTCGGGATATCGCGCGCGATGAAGGGGTTCGACGTGTCCACGATCGGCACGCGCTGGAAGTTGATGTGCGTACGCGCGAACTGCGGAATGATGTAGTGGATGTAGTCCGGCATGCGCCGCAGCACGGTGTCGGTCACCGCCTCGGTGCTGTAGCCGCGCGTCGCCTTGTCGCGGTGCAGCTTCTGGATCCACTCCAGGTTGATCACCGGAACGACCCCGATCAGGAGGTCGACGTGCCGGCCGACGTCGACGCCGTTCGCCGCCGCGGCGCCGTGCAGGCCCTCGTAGAAGAGCAGATCGGTCCCCGCCGGAACGTCCTCCCAGGGCGTGAAGGTCCCGGGGGGCTGGTTGTAGGGCGCGGCCTCGCGATCGTCGTGCAGGTACTTGCGCGTGCGCCCGCTGCCGGTCTCGGCGTAGCCGTGGAAGAGCGCTTCCAGCTCCTCGAAGAGGTTGGCCTCCGGGCCGAAGTGGCTGAACTGCTGGTTGCCGCGCGCCAGCTCCTCGGCCATTTTCTTCTTCATTTCGGCGCGGTTGTAGCGGTGAAACGCGTCGCCTTCGACGAACCCGGCGTTCACGCCTTCGCGGCGGAAGATCTGCTCGAAGATCCTCGAGACCGAGGTCGTTCCGGCACCCGAGGATCCGGTGATCGCGATGATCGGGTGCTTCGCGGACACGGTCAGGCCTCGGCCGAGGCGCGGAACAGCCCTCGCGTGCCGAAGAGCGGCGCGTCGTAGTCGCGTTCGTTGTGGTCGCGGTAGTAGCGCTCGATGCGCTCGACTTCCAGCCGGGAGCCGAAAATGAGGGTCGTGGCCTCGTGCAACGCCTGCGGCTCGACTTCGAGCAGCGGCCGCGCGCCATCGCTCGCGCGCCCGCCGGCGCGCTCGATCACGAAAGCGATCGGGTTGACCTCGAAGAGCCGCTCGTGCCCGATCTTGTGCGGCTCGAGCGCTCCGGGGGCGCCGCTTGCGCCGTCGGTGTGCGGCTCGAGCGGGCGCAGGAAGACGCCGCCGTCGATGAGGATGCGGTGCGTGTCGGCGACGAGCGACCCCGCCCAGTGCATGTTGAATTCGCGCCCGCGCGGACCCCGGGAGCCCGCCAGGCACTCGTCGACGTAGCGCTTCACCGCAGGCTCCCACAGGCCCGCGCCCGAGGTGCTGATGGCGAAGTCGCTCGTCTCCTCGGGCACGCGGATCCCCGGATGGGTGAGCATGAACTCGCCGATCTCCCGATCGAGCGTGAAGCCGTTCACCCCGCTCTCGAGCGCGAGCACGAGCATCGTCGTCGGGCCATAGATGGCGTACCCGGCGCACGCCTGCTTTGCGCCGGGCTGAAGGAAATCACGCTCCTCGGGAGCCGCGGCGGCGGCTTCGGCGCTCGCCGGCGCGGACTCGGGCATGCGCAGCACGGAAAAAAGGCTGCCGGCGACCGCGTTCACGGAAAGTCCGTGCGCCCCGCACAGCGGATCGAAAGCGAGCAGATAGCGACCGCGCGGATAGACGGCCGGGATCGGATGCACCCCCGTGCCGGCTTCGGAAGCCATCGCGGCGAGGTGCCCGCCCCATTCGTTCGTGCGCAGGAACGCGTCGTTCGCCACCTCGCGCATGCGCGCGCTCTCCTCGGCGAGCGCGCCCTTGCCGACGAGGTTTCCGATCCGCTTGCAGGCGAGGCGGATGTCGTTGAGCAAAGCGCTGAATCCCCCGGTCGCTCCCGGGCTCTTCCTTTGCTCGCCGATGATGAACTCGGTGAGGGTCTTCTCCGGTGCGCGCATGGCAAGCTCCTGAGGCCTGGTCACGCCGCCTGCATCGCGCGCGAGTGCAGCGCCGTGACTTGCGCGACGCCGAGCTGGCGTGCGCCGATCGCTTGCGCAGTCACCGGGTCGAGCGGCTCGGCCGTGTCGCCCAGGCTGTAAAGGGTCAAGTCTGCGGCCGAGAAGTCCTGTGTCGCGGTCCAGCGCGATGGGGTCGCGACGACCACCATGCCCGCCGCCTTGGCGGCGCGCACGCCGTTCGCCGAATCCTCGAACACGACGCACTCCTCCGGCGAGACGCGCAGCTGCGCTGCGACTCTCAGATACAGATCCGGTGCGGGCTTCTTCGCCGCCACCTGGTCCGCGCTCGAGATCACGCTGAAGCCGCCGAGCGCCTCGCGCTCGAGCGAAGCCGAGACGAGCGCCTCGATGTTCGAAGTCGAGCTGGTCGCCGCGAGCGCCAGCTCGAGCCCGGCGGCGCGCGCCTCGCGCATGAGGCGCGCCACGCCGCGGCGCACCGGCGCGCGGCCGCCCGAGATGAGGTCATGGTAGATGCGCGTCTTGACCCGGTGGATCGCCGGCACCAACGCGCCCAGGCGCTCTTTCTCGGGCTGGTCGATCTTCAGCCCGGCGATGTACTGGGCGATGCGATCCGGACCGCCGGAGATCTTGAGCAGCTCCATGTATTCGCCGGCGCCCCAGTTCCACCACAATTCCATCTCGAGAAACGCGGCGTTGAACGCCTGGCGATGGACTTCCTCGGTATCCGCCACCGTGCCGTCGACATCGAAGATCAGTGCCCTGAGACTCATATTGCGCTCCCCCTTTCCCGCCTTTCGCCGAAAACCCGGCTGGCCCGGATATCCGCGGCTTCTATCGTCATCAACTCGTCGCGCGTGAGCGGCGCCCCGCGCCGCTCGAACAGGCGCTTCGCCTGGCGCAGCCGCGAGCGGTCGAGCGCGTTGCGGATCGAGCGCGCATTCGCAAAGTGCGGCTGCGCTTTGCGCAGCGCAATGTACTCGCCCAGGGCCGTCGCCGCCTCCGGACTCATACGATACTGCATACCGGCCAACATCAGTTCCGCGATTTCAAAAAGCTCCTCCTCGGCATAGTCGGGAAAGTCGACGTGATGGGCGATGCGGGAGGCCATCCCGGGGTTGGAAGAGAAGAACCGGTCCATGCGGTCCTTGTAGCCCGCCAGGATCACGACCAGGTCGTCCCTCTGGTTCTCCATCACCTGGAGCAGGATCTCGATCGCCTCCTGACCGTAGTCGCGCTCGTTCTCCGGGCGGTACAGGTAGTACGCCTCGTCGATGAAAAGCACTCCGCCCATCGCCCGCTTGAGGACCTCCTTCGTCTTCGGCGCGGTGTGGCCGATGTACTGGCCGACGAGGTCGTCGCGCGTCACCGCGACGAGGTGGCCTTTGCGAACGTACCCCAGCCCGTGCAGGATCGAGGCCATGCGCATCGCCACGGTGGTCTTGCCGGTGCCGGGATTGCCGGTAAAGGACATGTGCAGCGACGGGGCGCCGGCCTCCAGCCCCACCGACCGGCGCAGCTTCTCGACCAGGAGCAGCGCCGCGATCTCGCGCACCCGGGTCTTGACGGGGGCGAGTCCCACCAGCTCGCGGTCGAGGGCATCGAGCGCCGCCCCGACGTTGGAGTCGCGGTACAGCGCTTCCAGATCAAGCGGCAGGTTTTCCGGCGCAGACATGGCTTACCGGGTCGGCTCGCTCAGTACCTTTCGCCCTCCGGGCGCTCGGCGGCGTAGGAACGCAGCGTATAGCGCTGCGTGCGGCCTTCGCCTTCCTCGCGCAAGAGGCCGAAGCCGGGCTCTTTCTTCGGCCGGTTGACGATGAATGAAAGCTGCAGCGACTCCCAGCCCTTGGTCGAGTCGAACGCGTTCACCTTGACGTAGCGGTCGGGAAAAGTCTTGCGGCACTCCTCGACCTCCTGCATCACCCCGGCGGCGTCGCGCAGGTCGAACATCGGCATGCCGTACATCTCCCAATAGGTGTTCCTCGGGTGCGGATCGTCGGTGTGCTCGACCGAGACTGCCCAGCCCTTGCCGAGGCAGTACTCGATCTGGGCGCGGATCTGCGCGTCGGTGAGGTCGGGCAGGTAGGAGAAGGTCCCTTGCGTGAGTCTCATGGCGTCGGCCTCATGCGGCGGTAGCGGTGGCAACGAAGTCGGGCGTGTCGGTCGAGGCATAGTCGAAGGTCACGTCCTTCCAGGTGTCGAGCGCCTGCTTGAGCGGCAGGCAGTGCTTGGCGGCCGCCTCCAGGATCTGCGGTCCCTCGGCGGCGATGTCGCGCCCTTCGTTGCGGGCGAGCACCATCGCTTCCAGCGCGACCCGGTTGGCGGTCGCGCCGGCGGCGATCCCCATCGGGTGGCCGATCGTGCCGCCGCCGAACTGGAGCACGACGTCGTCCCCGAGGAGACCAAGCAGCTGGTGCATCTGCCCGGCGTGTATGCCGCCGGAGGCGACCGGCATGACCCTGCGCAGCCCCGCCCAGTCCTGCTCGAAGAACACGCCGCGCTGGAGATCGACCGGGTTCTTCTCCTCGCGCAGGATGTTGTAGAACCCCTGCACCGTCATCGGGTCGCCCTCGAGCTTGCCGACGACCGTGCCGGCGTGAATGTGGTCCACGCCCGCGAGGCGCATCCACTTGGCGATGACGCGGAACGACACGCCGTGCGTCTTTTGCCGCGTGTAGGTCCCGTGCCCGGCGCGGTGCAGGTGCAGGATCATGTCGTTCCTGCGCGCCCATTTCGCCATCGACTGGATCGCGGTGTAGCCGATCACGAGGTCGATCATGACGATCACGCTGCCCAGCTCTTTTGCGAACTGGGCGCGCTCGTACATGTCCTCCATGGTGGCCGCGGTGACGTTGAGATAGTGCCCCTTCACCTCGCCCGAGGCCGCCTGGGCGCGATTGACCGCCTCGATGCAGTAGAGGAACCGGTCGCGCCAGTGCATGAAGGGCTGCGAGTTGATGTTCTCGTCGTCCTTGGTGAAGTCGAGCCCCCCCTTCAGCGCCTCGTAGACGACGCGGCCGTAGTTCTTGCCCGACAGGCCGAGCTTGGGCTTGACGGTGGCGCCAAGGAGCGGCCGGCCGAACTTGTCCAGGCGCTCGCGCTCGACCACGATCCCGCTCGCGGGGCCGTCGAAAGTCTTCACGTAGGCCACCGGCATGCGCATGTCCTCGAGGCGCAGCGCCTTGAGCGGCTTGAAGCCGAACACGTTGCCGATGATCGAGGCGGTAAGGTTGGCGATCGACCCCGGCTCGAAAAGATCGAGGTCATAGGCGATGTAGGCGAAGTACTGTCCGGGCGCGCCCGGTACGGGGTCGACCTTGTAGGCCTTGGCGCGGTAGCGCTCGCACGCGGTGAGCCGGTCGGTCCACACCACCGTCCAGGTCGCGGTCGACGATTCGCCCGCGACCGCCGCGGCGGCCTCCTGGGGATCGACGCCTTCCTGCGGCGTGATGCGGAAAAGCGCGATCACGTCGGTGTCCTTGGGCTCGTAGTCCGCGTCCCAGTAGCCCATCTGCGCGTACTTCATGACGCCGGCGCGGTAGCGCTCGCGCTGCTCCGTCCCGCGCGAGTCCTTGTGCGCCAGGCGTGTCGTGTTTGAGCTGCCCATAAGCCTCGTCTCCCGATGTCGTGTCAGGGGACGTTAACGCCGCGTTGTCATAAGAACTACTTAAATGTTCTAATCGAACCGATAAGTTATCGGTAAGTTGAGTGCGTCACGTCACGCTCAAGCAGCTGCGCAGCTTCGAGGCCGCCGCCCGGCACCTGCACTTCGGGCGCGCGGCATTGGAAATGCATCTCACTCAGCCGGCCGTTTCGCTGCAGTTGAAGCAGCTCGAAACGCTCGCCGGGATGCCGCTGTTCGAGCAGATCGGGCGCCGCATGCACCTCACGCGCGCGGGCGAGGAGCTGCTGCGACATGCGCGCGAGATCATCGCGCGGCTGCGGGATGCCGAAGAGGCGCTCCAGGCGCTCAAGGGCACCGGCGGCGGCGAGCTGCACCTCGCCGTCACCTCCACCGCCAAGTACTTCGCGCCCAGCCTGCTCTCGGAGTTCCGGCGCGACCATCCTCAAGTCAAGGTGCGGCTCACCGTCAGCAACCGCGAGGCGGTGATTCGCGAGCTGACCGAGAACACGGTCGACATGGCCGTCATGGGCCGCGCCCCGCGCGGCCTGGACTGCACCGCGGCGGCCTTCGCCAGGCACCCGCTCGCGCTCATCGCCGCGCCGGATCACCCTCTCGCGCGGCGCAAGCGCCTCGCGCTCGGGCAGCTGCGCGCCCAGACCTTCGTCATCCGCGAGCCCGGCTCGGGCACGCGCGCGGCGATGGAGCGGATGTTCGCCGCGCACCGGTTTCAACCGGCGGAGACGATCGAAATGAGCTCCAACGAGACCATCAAGCAAGCCGTCATGGCCGGCATGGGCGTGAGCTTCCTGTCGCTGCATACCGTGGGGCTGGAGCTCTCGACCGGCAAGCTCGCTGTGCTGCGCATCGCGCACACTCCGGTGATGCGGGACTGGTACGTGATCCACCGCGCCGGCAAGCGCCTGTCTCGGTCCGGCGAGGAATTCAAGGCGTTCCTGGTGGAGCAGGGCGCGGCACTCATCGAAAAGTTCATCGGACCGACCCCAAAGGGGCCGTAAGCCGGACCGCAAGACCTCCGTCATACCCCCGAGTCCCTCGCTAAACTTCACGCCATGGTTGCGCTTCCTTTCCAGAGCCCGGAAGGCTTCGAGCAGATGATCGCGAGGAGCGCTGCGCGCAAGGGCCACTGGCTCGTCTTTCGAGGCGAGCAGCTGCTGGTCGAAATCGGTCCGCCGAGCCCCGCGCCGACCGACGACCCCAGGGTGCGCGCCCGCCCGAGCTGGGCGCGACTGCCTTTCGGCGAGCCCGAGGCAGTGCTTCCCGCCGGAGCGCTGCGCTCCTTCTATATAGGACGGCTCGCGGGCGGCGATTTCTTTGCCGCAGAGATGCCCTCGGAGACGGCGGCGCCGCCGGGGACCAGCTGGGAGGGCCTGCGCGCGCTGTTCTCCGTCCTCGAGGACGCGCATTTTGCTCTCGCCGGACGGGCGCTGCAGCTCGTCGATTGGGATCGCACCCACCAGTACTGCGGGCGCTGCGCAACGCCTACGGTGCCCAAGGAGGACGAGCACGTGCGCGTGTGTCCGTCGTGCCGTCTCTCGGCGTACCCGCGAGTCGCGCCCGCGGTGATGGCGCTCGTGCGCCGCGGCCGCGAGATCCTGCTCGGCCGCAGTCCCCATTTTCCCGCCGGGATGTACAGCGCGCTCGCCGGATTCGTCGAGCCGGGCGAATCGCTCGAGCAGTGCGTCGCCCGAGAAGTCGCCGAGGAGGTCGGGATCGAGGTCGCGAACCTCGCCTACTTCGCGAGCCAGCCCTGGCCGTTTCCGCACAGCCTGATGATCGCGTTCGTGTGCGACTGGGCAGGCGGCGAGATCCGGCCGCGCGAAGGAGAAATCGAGGCGGCAAATTGGTTCGATGTATTCCAATTGCCGAAACTTCCAAGTAGAATTTCGATCGCTCGGCGCCTGATCGACGCAGTAGCAAGCGAGATGCGCGATCAGAGGCAGCCGAATTTTGGACCGGGCGTCCAGCCCTAAAGGGGGCGGCCCAAGAGGGGTACTGCACGAATTGAGCGATATCGAAGAATTCGGTTTCACGCCGCGAGGCGGTAACGAAAAGGCGCAGCCTGGAGATCGTGCTGGGGTGCGCCTTCTTGTTTTTCAGGGGGTACGGCTATGAACGGTCTGCATCTCATCGGTGACCTCGGCGGGTGCCGCTGCGATCCGCAACTCCTCCTCGACGGCGCCGGGTTCCGCGACACGTGCGTCCAGCTCGTCAATGAATCCGGGCTCACCGTCATGGACGCGCGCTTCCACCAGTTCGAGGGCTCGGGATTTACCGGGACGGTGGTGCTCGCCGAGTCGCATCTCGCGATCCACACCTGGCCCGAGCGCCAGGGGCTCACGCTCGATGTCTACGTCTGCAACTACAGCGACGACAACAGCGCCAAGGCGCGCGCGCTGTTCGACGCCATCGTCGGCTACTTTCAGCCCACCGAGGTGGCGCGGCACGCGATCGACCGCGGCGAGCACCTGCTGATGGAGCCGCTCAACGATTCGACCGGCTTTTACATCAAGGCGACGCGCCAGCTCGGGGAGTGGCAGACCCGGTACCAGAAGATGGCGATCTACGAGACGCCGCATTACGGCAAGATCTTCCGCCTCGACGGGTTCAACATGACCTCCGAGCGCGAGGAGTTCGTCTACCACGAGAACCTGATCCACCCGGCGCTCACCGCGCACGCGGCGCCGAAGAAGGTGCTCATCATCGGCGGCGGCGACGGCGGCTCGTCGGAGGAGGCGCTCAAGCACCCCTCGCTCGAGCAAGTCACCCTGGTCGAGATCGACGAGGACGTGATCCAGGTCGCCCGGGAGCATTTCTATGCCGTCCACCGGGGCGTGTTCGACAACCCGAAGCTGCGCGTGCTCGTGGAAGACGGGATGAAATTCGTGCGCGAGACGCAGGAGCGTTTCGACCTCATCGCGATGGACCTGAACGACCCGATGGGCCCGGCCGAGGCCCTGTACTCGACCGAGTTCTTCCAGCAGCTGCGCCATGCGCTCGCCCCGGGCGGAGCCCTGACGCTGCACATCGGGGCGCCGGTGGCGCGTCCCGAGCGGGTCGCCGAGCTGGCGCAGCGGCTGAACGGCGTCTTTCGCATCGTGCGCCCGTACACGATGTACATCCCGCTCTACGGCGCGCAGTGGGCGATGGCGGTGTGCTCGGACAAGCTCGATCCGAAGAGCTTCACCGCGGACGAGATCGACCGCCGCATCGAGCAGAGGAAGCTCCAGGACCTCAAGTTCTACAACGGCGAGACCCACGAAGGCGTGTTCGCGCTGCCCAACTTCGTGCGCGACCTGGTCGCCCCGCCGCGGCTCAAGCAGCCGGTGCGGGGACGGCGCCTGGGCGTGGTGCGGGCAGCCGCTAAGTAGGACGGGGGAGGAAACCGCGGCCGGTTTCCTCCCCCGAAGTCCCCTCCGTACCCGCCTGCACGGCGGCGGGCTGAATTTCCATCCGTCGGGCACCCTTTCGATTCCGGGCCTCCGGTAGCTTGTCCTAGTTATCGTAACGCGTTACGATAATCGCATGGCGAGACCCCGGACCGGCAAGGCGCTCTCCGCCGCCGAGCGCATGCGGCGCTACCGCGCGCGCCGGCGCGCCGCCGGGCTGCGCGCGAAAACGAGCTGGGCGCCGCGCACGCCGGTCTGGTCGGATCATCGTATCGCCGAGGCGAGGAGCCTTGCGCTGCATGTCCTCGCCGCGCGCGCGATCGAGGCGGATCCCCGCCTGCTCACCCGGGCGCGCGCAACCGTGGGCCGCTGGATCAAGCGCTACGCGGGCGATGCGCCCGGGTCGCTCCGCGAATGGAAAGCCCTGCTCGACAAACCCTGGCCGGAGGTCGCGGCGCGCGCCACCGCGCTCACCGAAGACGGGGCACGGCTGCGCCAGTCCTCGCCGCTCGCCACGCTCTTGCCGCCGGCTGCGCGCCGGCGCGTGCATGAAGCGTTCCGAGCTTGAGCACCTGATCCGGGCCGCCGGTGCGATCGCCGAGGATCGGGAGATTGTGGTGATCGGCAGCCAGGCGGTGCTCGGCCAGTTCCCCGACGCGCCGGCGGCGCTCCTCGCCTCGATGGAGGCCGATGTCTTCCCGCGCAACCGCTCCGAGCGCGCAGAGCTGATCGAGGGCTCGATCGGCGAGGGATCGAGCTTTCACGAGCAGTTCGGCTATTACGCGCAGGGCGTGAGCGAGACAACCGCGACATTGCCGAAAGGCTGGCGCGAGCGACTGGTGAGCGTGAAGAACACGAACACCGGCGGCGTCGAGGGCCTGTGCCTCGAGGTCCACGACCTGGCGATCTCGAAGTACGTCGCCGGCCGGGAAAAGGACCTCGCGTTCACCGCCACCCTTGCGCGCAGCCGTCTCACTCGCAAGCGGGCTCTCCTCGAGCGGCTCGCGCAGACGGCGCTCGCAGCGCCGCTGCGCAAGCTCGTCAAGGGACGAATCGAGCGCGACTTTCCGCCGAAGCGCTGAACGGCGATCAGGGCAGTGCGCTCAGCACCTCGCGCAGGGTGGCGAACAGCTCGTCGATCTGCGCCTTCTCGATGATGAGCGGTGGCGCGAGCGCGATGATGTCGCCCGTCACGCGCATGTACAGACCCTGCTCGAACGCCTTCACGTGCGCGTCGAACCCGCGCGCGCCGACCGCTCCCGGCCGCGGCGCGAACTCGATCGCGGCGATCAGGCCGATGTTGCGGATGTCAATGACGTTGGGAAGGCCTTTGAGCGCATGCGCCTGCTCTTCCCAGTAGGCGGCGAGCCCGGCTACGCGCGTGAGGAGCCCTTCCTTCTCGTAGACGTCGAGCGTGGCGAGACCGGCTGCGCAGGCGAGCGGATGCGACGAGTAGGTGTAGCCGTGCGGCATCTCGACCGACGAATCCGGCCCGGTCATGAACGCCTGGTAGAGCGCTTCCTTCATGAACACCGCGCCCATCGGCACGGTCGCGTTGGTGATCCCCTTGGCGGTCGTGATCAGGTCGGGCGTGACGTCGAAATACTGGGCGGCGAAGGGCTTGCCGAGCCTCCCCCAGGCGGTGATGACCTCGTCGAAGATGAGGAGGATGCCATGCTTGTCGCAGATCTCGCGTAGACGCTTCAGGTATCCGACCGGGGGCACGAGCACCCCGGTCGAGCAGGCCACCGGCTCGACGATCATCGCGGCGATCGTCGATGGATCGTGCAGCTGGCAGAGCCGCTCGAGATCGTCCGCCAGCTCGGCGCCGTGCTTGGGCTCGCCGCGCGAGAAGGCGTTGCGGGAAAGATCGTGCGTGTGGCGCAGGTGGTCGACCCCCGCGACGAGAGCGCCGAAGATCTTGCGGTTGCCGACGATCCCGCCGACCGCGGTGCCGCCGAAGTTGACGCCGTGGTATCCGCGCTCGCGGCCGATCAAGCGCACGCGGTGACCCTCGCCGCGCACGCGGTGATAAGCGAGGGCGAGCTTGAGCGCCGTGTCGACCGACTCGGAGCCGGAATTGGTGAAGAACACCCGCTTGAGGTCGGGCGGGGTCAGCCGCACGAGCCGGTCGGCGAATTCGAACGCGAGCGGGTGCCCGAGCTGGAACGGGGGCGCGAACTCCATCGTCGCGACCTGCTTCTGCACCGCAGCGACGATTTCCTTGCGGCAGTGACCCGCGTTCACGCACCACAGGCCCGAGGTGCCGTCGATGAGCCTGCGGCCCTCGGGCGTGTAGTAGTAAATGCCTTCCGCGCGCGACACGAGGCGCGGCGCCTTCTTGAACTGGCGGTTCATGCTGAACGGCATGAAGTACGCCGAATTCTCCAGGGAATGGCTGACCGCCTCGGGCCGGGCTCTTTCGTTCATGATGTCTCCTTCGATTGTCTCTCGCTCAGGCCGCCCGCGCCGTTCGGCGCGCGATTCCCGCGCGCTCGAGCACGGCTTGTAGCAGCACGTTCGCGCCCGCGGCGAGGTCCTCGGGCGTCGCGTTCTCGATCTCGTTGTGGCTGATCCCGCCCTCGCAGGGCACGAACACCATCGCGGTGGGTGCGACACGCGCCAGGTAGACCGCGTCGTGCGCGGCACCGCTCACGATATCGCGGTGCGAGTAGCCGAGCGTCCGTGCCGCCTCGCGCACGCTCGCCACCAACGGGGGCGCGAACTCGGAGGGCGGGAAGTAGACGACTTCTCGCAACTCGATGCTGACCCGGCGCTCGGCCTCGATCGCCCGGATCGCCTCCTCGAGCGCCGCGACCATCGCGGAGAGCGTCGCGTCCTGCGCGCTGCGGAAATCGACCGTCATCGACACCAGGCCCGGCACGACGTTCCTCGAATTCGGCTTGACCTGCATGAACCCCACCGTGCCGCGGGCGTAGTCCGGGAACGCGTTCGCGATGCGGTTCACTTCCAGCACGAGCCGGCTCGCCGCGACGAGCGCGTCCTTGCGCGTCTGCATCGGCGTCGGCCCGGCGTGCGAGTCCTGGCCGGTAATCGTGACGTCGAACCAGCGCTGGCCGAGGGCGCCCTGCACGACCCCGATCGTCGTGCGCGCCTGCTCGAGCACCGGCCCCTGCTCGATATGCGCCTCGAAGTACGCGCCGAGCCGATGCGGCTTCGCCCGGCCGGCGTAGCCAATTCTCGCAAGCGCATCGCGCACCGAGACGCCCTCGGTGTCCTTCTGAGAGAGCGCGTGCTCGAGCGCGAACACGCCGGCGAACACGCCCGAGCCCATCATCACCGGCGTGAAGCGCGAGCCTTCCTCGTTGGTCCAGGAGATCACCTCGATTGGCGCGCGTGTAGTGACCTTCGCGTCGTTCAGT
>JBFGLA010000048.1:0-12527 GCA_041576355.1 Burkholderiales bacterium | reverse complement strand
GGCCCGTTGCCTCGAGCTCGAGGTTGCCGAAAGCCTGGCGATGCAGGACTTGGCCCGAACGACCCGCACTCTGGAAGCACTGGCCGCGCGCGGGGTCCGCCTCGCGATTACCGAGTTCGGCGCGGGATTTCACTCCTCCGTACACGACCTCAAGCGCTTGCCGGTCAATGCGATCAAGATCGACCGCGCCTTCGTGAGGGATCTCAATGCCGACCAGCAGAACGCCGCCTTCATCGAGAGCATGATCAAGCTCTCGCGCGAGCCGAACATGAGGGTAGTCGCCATGGGGGTGGAGAACGACGAGCAACTGCTCAAGCTGCGCGCCATGCGGTGCGACAGCGCGCAGGGGCACCTGATCAGCGAACCTCTGGCCGCGGACAGGATCTCCGGGCTGCTGGAACGCGCCTTGAACGAGAGTGGCTAAGACGCGTCCAGCCAATAGAACAACGGCACGAATTGGCTGCCGAGTCGGGCCTAATCCAGCCGCACGCGATACGCCTCGGCAAGCGAAGTCTTGTAGGCGCGAGCGAGTTCCAGCGCGTGCTGCGTCAGCGGCAGCATGCCGTCCTGGAGCGCTTGATCGTGCAGGATCTCGGACGCGGAATTCTGGGTAATTCTTTCCGCCATCGCAGGAGTTACGCGGAGGAGTTCGTACACCGCGGTCCGTCCCTTGTAACCCGTGCCGTTGCAATCCTCGCAACCGCGCCCCTTCATGAATCGCTCGCTCTCGCCCACGCCCATCACCCGGCGCACATTCGGTTCGATCCGCTCCTCCTCCATGCACTGCGGGCAGTTGGTGCGGACCAAGCGCTGCGCCAGCACGCCGAGCAGCGTCGAGCCGAGGAGATAAGACAGTATTCCCATGTTGCGCAAACGCGTGATCGCGCCGATCGCGCTGTTGGTATGCAGGGTCGAGAGAACGATGTGCCCGGTGAGCGCGCTCTTCACGGCGATCTCGGCGGTATCCTGGTCGCGTATCTCGCCGACCAGGATAGCGTCGGGGTCGTGGCGCAGGATCTGGCGCAGCGCGTTGGCGAAGGTGTATCCGATTTCCTGGCGCACCTGGACCTGCTCGATGCCCGGGATGCGGTACTCGACCGGGTCCTCGACCGTGATGATGTTGAGATTGTTCTTCACGAGATGGCCGAGGCACGAATACAGCGTCGTCGATTTCCCCGAGCCGGTCGGACCCGTGACGAGCAGGATGCCGTAGCTCTTGTCGAGCATCGTCTGCAGCGCAGAGAGATCGCGCTGAGAAAAGCCAAGCTCGCCCACCGGCTTCAGGCCCGATTTCACGTTCAGCACGCGAATGACGACGCTCTCTCCAGCCACCGTCGGCATGATCGAAATGCGCAGATCGACCGGGCCGTCGTCGCTGCGAAAGTGGATCTGGCCGTCCTGGGGTAGCCTGCGTTCGGAGATGTCCATGCTCCCCATGATCTTGATCCGGCTCACGAGCGAGAGGTGGACCTCCTTCGGCAGTGATGCAACCGGCACCAGAGTGCCGTCGATGCGATAGATCAGGTCCAGGTGATCGTCGGCGGGCCGGACGTGGATGTCCGAAACTCGCCGGCGCACGGCCTCGGAGAGCATGTTGTTGACGAGCCTCACGAGGGGCTCTTCGTTCGCCGCAGCCTCGAGCGCCGGCAGGGTAGCGGCATCGGCGCGCGCATCCGCGATCGCCGAGCGCGCGACCAGCTGCCCCAGCTCCAGGCTGTGGTCCGCGCTCAGGCTGAGATACAAGCGCTCGATCGCCGCCGCGAGGTCGCGCTCGGTCGCGATCACCGGCAGGATCATGCGGCCCGAGGCGAACTTCAGCAGCTCGACGGCCTCGACACCGGACGGATCGTTCACCGCGACGACGAGACGATCGCGGTAGAACAGGAGAGGAACCGCGTTCAGCTTGCGCGCCAGGTTGCGCTTGATGAGCGACACGGCCTTGGGGTCGAAATCGAAATGCCGCAGGCGCGCGTATGGCATCCTGAAGAGCTTTCCCAGGTAGACGTGCAGCTCGTCCTCCGAAACGGCTCCCATCTCGACAAGAACCTGGCCGATCCGTTTGCCGTGATTCGCGGCGCGAAGCGTCGCCGCCTTCTCGATCTGCTGCTCCGAAACGACGTTGTCCCGAACAAGTAGCGCGGTTAATCGCCGCCGCGCCGGAGATCCTCGGTTCGCCACCGTGACGGCGGTCGGCGCCACTCCATGATCGAAGAAGATTTCCAGCTCCGCCCGATTGCTGCAGGCTTGCGCCGCGGCCTCTACGAGCAGCTCGCGGGCATTGCCTTCGCCCTCGGACGACTCGACGCGTCCTACCGACGAGGCCGGGATGAACATCCTCGAGAGCCTCCCGTCCTCGCCGAACTGGAACAGATGCAGCCCGTGCGCGTCGGCGTTGCCGTGATGCGGCCCGACGTCGATCTTCTGCCCGTCGATGAGTCTCACGACGATCTTGTCGCAGGGTTTCATGCGTTGCTGAGCGACGCGCGTGACGAGCCGGCGCCGGTCTTCTATCGGAACGGCTCCCGGCAGGACAAGGTAGCGCAGCCCGGTGAACGGAATCGTCACCGTGGCGTTGTTTTCAGGATCGCGCAACGTCAGCTGCCGAGCCGCCAGGTCGATCGCCAGCACGAGCGCGAAGCGCCGCTGGACGTCCGTTGCATGCGCGATACACGGTACCCCGCGGATCGATGCCAGATCCGGCGAGAGTAGGTCGGCCTGCAGACTCGAGCGATCCATCCGTCCCCTTGGCGGCCGCGCCAAATGGCTATGGCTTCATCGGGCGAACGAGGCGCGCGACCCGCGTATTCCAAGTTCGCACGATGAGCATCATAACGCCGGACGATTCCAGATCTGACCTTCCGCGACGGGCGTAATGTCGCGCAGCAGCGCGGCCGAGCCGATCGGGGATCCGTCCTGCGCCTGGATCGAGGCGGCGATGACGCGCAAGGTGCGGCCCTTGTAGCTGACCTTGAACGGCGTCGGCGACGGGCTCGTCTGCCGCTCGAGCAGGGTCTCGACGATCTCCGGATCGTCCAGAAGCTTCAGGAACCCGTCCTGCAGGATCCGCTCGCGGCGCTTGCCCAGCAGCCGGACGGCGGCATCGTTGACCAGCACGATGTCGCCCGACGGCTCGGTGACGACGACTCCTTCGCCGGTGCTTTGAATCACGGTGTTGAGCTTGTCCTGCTCCAGCCTCAGTCCCCTGTACACCTCGTTCAGGCGCGCCACCATGACGTTGAAGCTGTGCGCCATCTGACCGACCTCGTCGGCGCTCGGAACCGGAACCGCCTGGTCCAGATTGCCGTCCGCGGCGCGGCGCATGGCCGCAGTGACCGTCTCGATCGGCCGCACCACGGACCGGTGAATCATGATCCCGACGAGAACGAGGACCAGGACCAGCGCGGCCGAGGTCGCGAGCCAGGTCGTGCGGCGGGCGCTCTGCATCATCGCGTCGATCGCCGACATCGACGCGGAGAGCTTCACCGCGCCGAGGTAGGTCCGGTCGGCGCCGTGACAGCCGTGGCAGGCTTGCTGATTCGGAATGGCGTAGATGAAGGTGAGCAGCCGGGAGCCGCCGGCCTCGTTCTGCTCGAACGACGCGAGATTGTGCCGGCTCGCGTCCATGGCGCTCCGCAGGCTGGCGTCGTCCGCGGGCAGCACCGGGACGACCTCCTCGCGCTCGCGCAGGGGAAAGGTTCTCGCGCCGAGCCGGGCGTTGACCGACTTCAGCGTCCGATTGTCGCGGAACGCCTCGTTGCCGTCGGGGCGCATGATCCGGAAATCGACCACGTCGGGTACCGTCTTCAGCCGTTCGGCAAAGGATTGGGCGAGCGACGCCTGCCCCGGCAGCATGATGCTCTCGATGCTGCGGATGACGCTTTCCATCAGGCGCTGCATGTCGCGCTCGCTGAGCGCGCGGATCGTGCGCTCCTCGCGCGAGGCGTAGAACTGACCGAAGGTGATGAAGACGATCGCGACGCCCGCTGCGACCAGGGCGAGGATGCGGGTGCCGATCTTGCGGATTCTGAAATCAAAGATGCCCAGCATGGTCTGATCCCGGTAGTGGAATGGCGAATGCAACCTAATTGAGCGCGTTGAGCGGCAGCGCCGCGGAAATAGCGACCCCCTGCGCGTAGTCCACCCCGAGCGCGCGCAGCTTGGCGAGGGTTTCCTCGGTCTCAACGAGTTCCGCGACCGTATTGATGCCGATCGTGTGCGCCAGGCGAACGATGCCGCGCAGCCTCGCGAGGGTCGCCTCGTTGCGCTCGAAGTTCATTACGATCGATCCGTCGATCTTGAGGAAGTCGACGTGCAGTTCCTTCAGGATCTCGATCGAGACCTTGTCGCGGCCGAAACCGCCCAGCATGATGCGGCTGCCGATGGACCGCAGATTGCGGACCAGCTCGGCAGTGTCCGCCGGAAGGCCGACGGCATCCGACTCCTGAAGCTCGAAACAGAGCGTCTCGGCCGAGAGCTTGGACTGCGACACCCGTTCGTGGACGAAATCCGGAAAGTACGGGTCGCTGATCGTGTCGCGCGAGAGATTGATGCAGTACATCGAGGGCCTCCAGTCGGCGCTGCCTTGCCGGCGCTCGGAGGCCCACGCGAGCACGCGGTCCACGGCCCAGCGGTCGAGCTCCGGCGTGATGCCGTACTCCTCGGCCAGCGCGAAGAAGGCACCGGGCGGCATCATGTTGCGCTCCTCCTCAGCCTGGCGGACGAAGATCCCGTAGAAGGGCGGCGCGTCCGCGGCCAGGTCCTGGATCGTCTGGCAATAGAGCCGGAACTCGTTGTTCTTGATCGCCGCCCGGATGCGCTCGGCGGCCGCTTTCCACTCCGCCTGTGCCTTGGCGACGGTGCCGTCGTAGAGCTCCGGCGCGTCCTCCGCCGTGTCCGCCGGATCGAGCGGCGCGATCAGCCGCGCAGGCGCGGCTCCCTCGGAGTGGTCGACAATCAGCAGATACAGCCCGGCGACCGTCCTCTGGCTATCGAAACGGGGAACGAGGTGAACGCATAAATGCATCGCGTCGCCGTTTCCCGCGGCGTGCGTTCGCTCGTAGCGGACCCGGACGCCGGACCGCGCGCGCGCCAAATGTTCCGCGATCTCGGAGTAGACCGGCTCACCGAGCACGTCGCGCAGCGTGCGGCCGTTGATCTGCTCGGCATCGAGCCCGAGCCAGCGGCGGTAGGCCTGATTGTGGAAACGGTAGCGCTCATCGGCGTCGACGTACGCCAGCATCGCCGGCATGTCGCGCTCGACGATCTTGACCAGCGCGTTGACGGCCTTGAGATCCTCCTCGAGTCGCTGAATCCTGCCGGCCTGGCGGTTGAACTGCTCGCGCAGCTCGGTCTCAGACACGAAACGGTTCCCTCCGCCGCGATCCGCGGCTGGGCAGTCCGGGCCGGAGAACCGCGCGGATCATCGCCGTCGACTCAGCCGCTGAAGAGCCGCCGGAATCCAAGACTCAATCGCGAGACGAGCCCCTCGCCGCTTGCGTCTGCCACGGGCGCAGAGGCGCGCGGCGCGGGCGCGGCGCCCGCGGCGGCGGCCGCCGCCTGCCGGATGTCCTGCAGCAAAGAGTCTGCGACGCCCTGGGACGTCGCTTCGACGGCGAAGCGGCGCCGCAGCGCCGGATTGCGCAGCAGTTCGCGCCGGCGCTTGAGCGCGGAGTTGAGCACGATGCGGGTGAATCCCGGCTTGAGCGGCTTGGGAATGAACCGGTAGACCTGTCCCTGGTTGATGAGCGTCATGACGACTTCGGCATCCTTCTGCGCGCTGAAGACGACGCTCACGATGTCCGGGTGCTTCGACTTCAGCAGCCGCACCAGGCGCGTCGCGTCCAGCTTTCCGACCTGGACCTCGGAAACGATGACACCGATCGGCTTTTCGCTCAGGATGCGCACCGCGTCCGGCAGGCTGTACGCGTGCTGCACCGGCATCGCGTCGCCGACGACCTGGCTCACCGCTTCGTGCACCTCGGGGCTGTCGTCGACGAGCAGGATGCTCTCGGAACCGTTGAGCGCAACCGTCGTGACGTCGTTCTTGCGCACGGGCTCGGCCGCGCCTTCCGCTTCCTCCGGCTGCGCCGGCACCACGGGCTCCGTGCGCGCGATCTTCGCCGCCTCGGCGATGAGCTTGGGAAGCTCGCGGATGTCCCAGGGTTTGGTGACGAAGCGGAACACCTCGCTGTCGTTCACCGAGCGCACCATCGCGTCGAGATCCGAGTAGCCCGTGAGCAGGATCCGCATCGCGCGCGGCGCGACGCGGCGCACCTCGCGCAGAAACTCGACGCCGGTCACCCCCGGCATGCGCTGGTCGCTTACCACCACGTCGAAGTCGTGCCCCTGCACCAGGCGCAGCGCTTCCTCCGCGCTCGCGGCGGTGTACAGGTCGAAGTCCTTCTGCAGCAGCCAGCGCAGCGCGCGCAGGACGTGCGGCTCGTCGTCGACGCACAGGATCCGACCCGCTTTGGCGTTCATCGTCGTCTCCATGCTTGCGCTCGCCTCAGGCGGCCTTCGCCAAGGGCTGCGACAGCGGCAGCCAGACAGTGAAGGACGAGCCGGCTCCGATCTTCGTCGCAACCTCGATGTCGCCGCCGTGGCCGCGCACGATATCAAGTGCGATCGCCAGGCCGAGCCCCGTGCCTTCTCCCGCGGCCTTGGTGGTGAAGTAGCTGTCGAAGATATGCGGCAGGACTTCCGGCGCGATCCCGGGCCCGGAATCGGCGATCTCCACGCTCACGCGATCGCCGGCGACGCGGCTGCGCACTGCAATCGTGCCGTCCCCTTCGATCGCCTGCGCGGCGTTGGTGATGAGATTGAGAAAGACCTGGTTGAGCTGGGACGGGCTGCACCGGACTTCCGGCACATCGCCGTACTCCTCGAGCACCCGGATGCGGTTCGGGATCACGCTTTTCGCGATGTAGACCACCGAGCGCAGGCCGCGATTCACGTCGAAATCGGCGACGTTTGCGCGGTCCAGCCGCGTGAAGTCGCGCATGTGCACGACGAGCTCCGACATCTGCTCCAGGCCCTGCAGCACGTCGTTCAGCATTTCCTGCATCGCCCCGATGTCCTCCGGGCGGGTCTGGATCGCCTCGAGCTGCGCCCGAGCACGCGACAGATCGAGCACCACGCGCCCGCCCTGGGTGCGCTTCGCGATTTCCGAGACCTTCGAGGCGACCCGAACCGGCGTGTCGATCGCCTTGATCTGCTCGAGCACCAGGCTCACGTTGCTGCGCGAGAACGCGAGCGGCGTATTGAGCTGGTGCGCGACCCCGGCGACCATTTGCCCGAGAGCCGCCATCTTCTCCGACTGTGCGAGCCGCTGATGCACGTGCGTGCGATCGCGCTCCTGGCGGTCGATGATGCGCTGCCCGTTGCGTACGATCAGGAACAGCACCACCCACAGCAGCGCCAGCAGGCCGAACACCACCGCGAGCAGCAGGCGCGCGTTGTCGTCGACCTTGTCCCGGTCCTCGGACGCCGCTTTCGCCACGCGCGCGTCGTTCTCGGCGGCGAGCTTGCGGATCTCGGCCGACGTCTGTTTGATCTGGTCGAGAAACGGGGTGACGTCCGAGTACACCTCGAAGACCCCGACGGTCTTCTCGCTGCCCGGCGCATGAAGCGGCAGGTAACTCGAAATGAGATCACGGTTCTCGACCACGCCTTCGAACGCGCTGAACTTGTCGCGGTGGGTCAGTTCGCTCGCCGCAGTACCGGCCATCGCGCGTTGCCAGCCCGCGTTGCCGGACTTGTCCTCGCCGATCTGCGCGTGCTCCGAGGAGTACACGGTGATGCCCCTCGGATCGAAGACCTTGATCTTGAACACGGTCGTTCCCTTCATCGCCGCGAACACCTTCGCGTCGAGGGCGCGAAACTCGGGCAGCGCCATGATCCCCTTGCCGATGTCCGAAAAGCACGCCTTCCGGTCGAAAGACGATGCCGGCGCACCTTGCGCCGCGCGGCAGTGTTCGATCGAAATCTGCTGGGCCCTGGTAACGAAGGGAGCGAAATCGCGCTCCCACAACGCATTGGCGAAGAAGCGGGTGAGGTTGACGTTGCCCGCCTCGTTCACTTGCAGCAGATCGCGCCGCGCCGCTTCGTCCTGCCGGCGCGCGAACCCGTCCTGCACGCTGCGGAAGAACTCGCTTTGCGCCTGCTGAACCTTCTTGAAGAACTCGCCCTCGAGACCTTCGAAATAAAGCAGGGCGCCGGCCACGAGCAAGAACGCGCCCAGGCTCGCCACCGTGAAATAGCGGACGAGCCGAAACCCGGCGGCGGATCGCGCCGGATCCCCTACGGCCGAAACCGACGATCGGTGACCGAGGATGCGCTTGAGGATCTGTGTCATATATTGGCGTTGTCCTTGCCCTGCGCGTCGACCGGGTACGACGTTCCCGCGGCGCACGCTCAAGAGCTTGGAAAGCAACTTCCGAGCCTGAACTTGCGTCAATATGACCCATTCGGGCGACCGAATTTCTGATGCCGGTCAATCGCGCTGCAGGCCGAATTCTCGATTCCGAGAATTCGACCCATCCAGTGCCCAAGGGTGGGAAGCGGACGAAACGGCGGGGCGGCGGGGCCACCGCGCGCGACGACGCCTTTCTCGATTGCGCTTACGAAGGCGCCGTCAGCGCCGCCAGCTCGCGATCGGCATGAATCAGGTGATCGTAGAACGATGCCGAGAGCCGCGAGACGATCTCCGGGCTTACGCGCAGGCGGCGTCTCGCTAATCCGTCGCGCAGCATGACCAATTCGCGCAAGAGACGCTGGTGCGCCTCGAGATGCAGGTCGAAGTCCTGCGGGCGAGATGCCTGTTCGCGGATCAGCTTCTCCTCGGCGCGGAAGTTCGCCTCGGCGGTGTCCACCAGCTCGTCGAGCAGCCTTGCCCCCACGCTCCCCGTCCCGGAGAGAGCGGCTGCACGCAGCGCGTCGAGGATCTCGATGATGCGATTGTGCTGCGCGTCAATTTCCGGGTGGTCGAGTCGCGGATTCTGACCCCATGACAACGAGCCCACTGCGTTCCCTCCCGCGGGAAAACGCCCGCTTCCGAGCGCCTATCCCTATGGCCACGCAGGAATCGCGCCCGGTCGGAAGGAGTCCGTCGCGCTGCCTCGAACCGACCCGAGGATCGATTCGCCGCGCCGCTTTCGGCTAAGATCGCCGGACCACGGCACCTCCCCAGTAGAGGCCCGCGATTGCCTCCCGCGAGATGAATCAACGCGCAGACCCGACATCCGCCCTGGGTGGCGAGCTTTACCGCGATCTGTTCGAAACGGCCCCTGACGGGATCGTGGTCGTCGATGCCGCGGGCCGGATCGCGATCGCAAATTCGCGCGCAGCCGATCTTTTTGGGTACCCGACTGAGGAAATGCCGGGCCTTGGCATCGACCAGCTCGTTCCGGAGCGCTTCCGGGCGCTCCACTCCGAGCACCGTGCCACTTACGCCCTGGCGCCGCACACACGCCCGATGGGAGGCGACCTCGCGCTTGCGGGTCTGCGCCGCGACGGATCCGAGTTTCCGATCGAGATTGCATTGAGCCCCGTTCGCGTGGCCGGCAGCACGATGTACGTCGCCTCGATACGCGACATTTCGGAGCTCGTCCGCACCAAGCAGGCCGCGCTGCGCGGGCGTTACAGCGCATTCGTCGCCCAGTTCGGCATGGAAGCGCTCGCCCAGACCGATTTCGACCGCCTGCTGCACGCCGTGCCGCCGCTCCTCACCGAGGCGATGCACGTGGACGCGGTGCTCGTCTTTCGCCTGGCGCTCGACCGAACGGAGATGTATTGCGCCGCCACCCTGGGCGTGCCCGAGGACAAGGTGTGCAATCTGCGCGTTCCGAACGATCCGCGCTATCTCGCCGGCTACATGGTCAATACCCGCAGCGCCGTGGCGACCCGGGACCTGCGGCTGGAGACGCGTTTCCAAGTCCCGCCGGCGATCGCCGAGCTCGGCCTCCTCGCGGTCGCGGGCGTGCCTCTTTTCGATCGCGACGAAGTGATCGGCGGGCTGACCGTGCGCTCCCGCGAGCCGAGGACGTTCACCGAGGACGACATCAATTTTCTGCAGTCGATCGCGAACATCCTCGCGACCGCCCTGCAGCGAAGTACGGTCGAGGAGCACCTGTACCACGCGCAGCGGCTCGAATCGCTCGGCCAGCTCACCGGCGGTGTCGCGCACGATTTCAACAACCTGCTCATGGTGATCGTCGGCAATCTCCAGGTGCTCGAGGAATCGCTCGCGCGGGGCAGCGACGAGCTGGAGCTTTCCCGGGCCGCTTCGGCGGCGGCCGAGCGCGGCGCCCTGCTCACGCGCAAGCTGCTCGCGTTTGCACGCAAGCAGCCGCTGCACCCGCGGCTGTTCGATCTCGGGCAGCTGATGCGCGATTTCCGGGGGCTCGTGCAGCGCACGCTGGGCGAGAACATCGCAGTCCGCGTCATGCTCGATCCGCAAGCGGCGCTTCTGGTCGCCGACCCCGGTCAGCTCGAGGCGGCGCTGCTCAATCTCGCCGTGAACGCGCGCGACGCGATGCCCGGCGGCGGCCAGCTTACGCTCCGAAGCGAGCGCATCGATATCGACACGGGACGGCTCGGGCGCGAGCTCGAGCTGGCGCCCGGCTGCTACGTGTGTCTCGCCGTCTCCGACACGGGAAGCGGTATGCCGCACGAGGTCATCGAGCGCGCGTTCGAGCCGTTCTTTACGACCAAGGAGGCCGGCAAGGGCAGCGGGATGGGGTTGAGCATGGTGTATGGGTTCGTGCGCCAGTCCGGCGGTTCGGTTCGCATCGAAAGCGCGCCGGGGCACGGCACCACGGTGCGTCTGTATCTGCCTCTGCCGCCCGAAGCGCAGAGTCTCGATCCCGCACCGGCGCCGCCCGCAGCTCCAGAAGGCGCGGAATCCGTCCTCGTCGTCGAGGACGAGGCGGCGGTGCGCAGCATCGCGGCGATGTTTCTCGGGAAGTTAGGCTACCGAGTGCACCAGGCAGCGGATTCCGAGACCGCGCTCGAGTTGCTTGGCAACACCGACGTCCGGATCGACCTGCTGTTCACTGACATTGCGCTGCCGGGAATCAACGGCGCCGAACTCGCGCGTGAAGCCCGCAGGCTCAGACCGGGGCTTGCCGTCTTGTTCACTTCAGGATACGCCTCGGCCAGCGTGCTCGACCAGTTGCCGGAGCGCGATACCCTGCACCTGGTCAGCAAGCCTTATCGGCGCGAGGAACTTGCTCTGGCCGTACGGCAGGCGCTCGACCGTGCCGACGGCGAGTCGGGATAGCCCGTATCAGTCGGTTCTGCGTATCTGGGCCACGCCGCCGTAGCTGCCGACCCAGAGGCTCCGGCCGGCGGTCGCCATCGAGAACACCGCGTTCGAGAACAAGCCATCCTCGGTGGTCATGATCTTGAACTTGCCGCCCTCGTAGCGCGCGAGTCCGTTGTTGGTGCCGATCCACAGCGCACCATTTGCGTCGCGGTGCAGCATGAAGACGTGATTCCCCGGCAAGCCGTCAGCAGCCGTCAGATTTCGCCACGCCTTGCCGTCGAAGCGCGCCAGCCCGCCGCCCCAGGTACCCGCCCAGACCACGCCCGAGGGCTCAACCACGAGGGAGACAACGTAGTTCGGGTTGTACGCAACATCGACGCCGCTCAATCCCATCTCCTCCTTCTGCTTCGCGTGATGCGCCGAGTATTTCGAGGGATCGGTCTTGAAGTCGATCCGGTCCTTGACCTTCTCGTACGGTGCACCAAGGCCTTTGGCATGGTTCCAGTTGCTCCACTTGCCGTCACGGAACCGCGCCATACCGCCCTCGGTCGCGAGCCAGATCTCGCCGTTACGGCCCTCGGCCAAACCGTACACCCAGTCGTTCGGCAGTCCGCCCTGGGTGTTCTCCACCGTATACAGGTCCCAACTCGATCGCTCGCGCAGCGCTCCCTTGCGCACGCGGTTGGCCCCGGACCAGGTCGCGATCCAGACGTCGCCATTGGCCGCCTCCAGGACGTCGTAGACGAAGGCGTCCCCCAGTCCCTCGGGCACGTTGTACGTCTCCCATCGCTCGCCCGACGCGTCGAGCAGCGACATCCCTCCGCCGTAGGTGCCGACGACGATCTTCCCGCTCAGCTTGCCGACATGAAAGATCCCGTTCGAGAGCAGTCCCGAGCGTACGTCGTAGAGCTTGTATTCGTCGCTTCCCGTCTCATACCGGATGAGCCCGCCCGAAGTCGCGACCCAGACGCGCCCTCCGTCCACGAGGATGCGCTTCACGTTCTTGTTGCCGACCCGAAAGTGCGTGAAGCGCCCCGCGCCCGCGGCGGCCGCACCGGCTTTGCCCTCGGTGCCGGCCTGCGCGGCGAGCGGCGGGTGACCCGGCGGCACAGCTCGCCCGTCCGGGGGCGTCGCTTTTGCAGCCGCGGTCGGGGGGGGGGTGTGGTGGAGCGGCACCGTCGACGTCGGCGTGGGCGAGCTCATCGCCTTCGTGTTCCTCGTCAACCTGCTCACGCAGCCGATCGCCGAGCTCGGTGAGGTGCTC
>JBFGLA010000047.1:0-12547 GCA_041576355.1 Burkholderiales bacterium | reverse complement strand
GGTACCGGGCGGCGGGCGGGCTTTCCCGCTCGCCGCATCCGAGTCCATCCGATCGTCTGCGGGGAAGCACAATGAAACTGTCGAAGAAGCTCATGATCGCACCGCTGGTGGCGATCGCCTTTCTGATCGCGCTCGGCGGCGCGAGCTACTATGCGCTCTCGGTCCAGCAGCGCGCCGCGGACAGCTTCTACCACGGCGTCTTCGAGCGCTTCAAGGTCGTGGTCGAGGCGGACGGCGTCGTGGGAGACGTCCATGCCGGAGTCTACCGTTTGCTGAATATCTCCGACGCGATCGGCACGGACCGGTTGAGCAGGGAAGCGGCCGCATATAAGAAGCGTCTGGCGGCTGCGCACAAGTCCCTTACCGAGCTGAAGGGCGAGAATGCCGAGGAGCAGAAGACGCTGAAGGCCGCGACCGACAGGCTCGCGGAGTACATGAAGGCGGCGGATCTCGCGATCGAGCTCGGCTCGGTCGACGTGAATACCGGAACCGCCGCGATGCAGACGGCCGATTTCGCCTATATCGAGATGGTGAAGAATCTCGATTCGCTCGTCGAGGCCGAAAAGCGCAAGGCCGAGAAGATGTTCGAGCAGGCGCACGCGTCGTACACGACGGCATGGATCACGATGCTCGCGCTCGCGATCGCCGCGGTGATCGTGAGCCTTCTCGTCGCGACCGGGCAGGCGAGGTGGATCGTCTCCCGGCTCAGCCGGGCGATGAGCTCGGCCGAGGCGCTCGCGCGCGGCGATCTCACGCATCGCACCGCGTCCGATTCGAAGGACGAGGTCGGGCAGATGCTCGGCGCGCTTTCGAACTCGACCGAGCAGCTGGCACGGCTGGTCGGCTCGATTCGCGGCATCACGGAATCGGTCAAGGTGGCTTCGGGCGAGATCGCGCGCGGAAACCAGGATCTGTCGGCGCGCACCGAAGAGCAGGCCTCGAGCCTCGAGGAAACCGCGTCCTCGCTCGAAGAGCTGACTTCCACGGTGCGGCAGAATGCCGAGAACGCCAGGCAGGCGAGCCAGCTCGCGGCCGACGCTTCCGGCGCCGCCGGCAAGGGCGGGAACGTCGTGCAGAAGGTCGTCGAGACGATGGACGGGATCACCGCCTCGTCGCGCAAGATATCGGAGATCACGGCGGTGATCGACAGCATCGCCTTCCAGACGAATCTGCTGGCGCTCAACGCGGCGGTCGAAGCGGCCCGCGCCGGCGAGCAGGGACGCGGATTCGCGGTCGTCGCCGCCGAAGTGCGCAACCTCGCGCAACGCAGCGCGGCGGCGGCGAAGGAAATCAAGGGGCTGATCGAGGAATCGGTCGGCCGGGTGCAGTCGGGGTCGCAGCTCGTCAGCCAGACGGGAGCGGCGATGGAAGAGATCGTCGGCGCCGTCAAGCGCGTGAACGAGATCATTGGCGCCATCACGACGGCGTCGCAGGAACAGAGCATGGGAATCGACCAGGTGAACCAGGCGATGGCCCAGATCGATCGCGTGACGCAACAGAATGCGGCCCTCGTGGAAGAGGCCGCCGCCGCGGCCGATAGCCTGCAGGATCAAGCTTCGCAGCTGGTGAACGAAATCGTCGTCTTCAAGCTGGATGACGCGGCCGGGCACTCGCGTGCTGCTGCGATTGCAGCCCCGGCAGCAAAGCCGGCGGCGATTGCCAAGCCCGCGGTGCCGAAAGAGCAGCCTGCGGTGGGGCACACTCCGGCGCCGGCTCGCAAAGAGCGGCGCGCCATTCCCGCAAGCCCGAGCGTGCCGCCGGTCAAGCCGCAGCGGCGCTATCGGACCAAGGACGAGGGCGACTGGAAGGAATTTTAAGAGGGGCTTCCGAGTCAGTCATCGCAGGCGCGCGGCGCGCCTGCGAAATGCCTTCCGTGCCGAGTCTTGGCACGGCGCACGCCTGGAGCAAGGACGCTAGAATCCCGATGGGCCGGAGCTGCGCTGCAGTCCGGCTCATCCACCGTGTCCAAGGTCTACGCCATCGAAGGCATCACCCCGGTCGTGCATCCGAGCGCGTATGTGCACCCGAGCGCGGTGCTGATCGGCGACGTGATCATCGGCCCGAATGTCTACATCGGGCCGTGCGCCTGCCTGCGGGGCGACTTCGGCCGTATCCGGGTCGATGAGGGCGCCAACATCCAGGACACTTGCATCCTGCACGCGTTTCCCGACCGCGACTTGGTTGTCGAGGCCGACGGCCACATCGGGCACGGTGCGATCCTGCACGGCTGCGAGGTGAGGCGTAACGCGCTCATCGGCATCAACGCGGTCGTCAACGACCACGCCGTAGTGGGCGAATCGGCGTTCGTCGCTGCGATGGCCTTCGTCAAGGCGGGGTTCGAAGTGCCGCCCCGCACGCTCGCCGCAGGCATACCCGCGAAAGTCCTGCGCGAGCTGGAGGAGGCGGAGCTCGCCTGGAAAAACGACGCCACGCGGCAGTACCGCGAGCTCGCGGTGAGGAGCCTCGCGAGCCTCGTCGAGACGGTCGCGCTCGCCGAGGTCGAGCCCGACCGCCGGCGGCTCGAGGTGGGCGAAGACGTGCTACCGCTCGCCGTCACCAAGCGGAGGCGCGAATGAGCGATACGGCACTCGTCATCATCGATATCCAGAACGACTACTTCTCCGGGGGCAGGATGGTGCTCGAGGGCGCCGAGGCCGCGGGCCCCCAGGCCGGTGCGGCGCTCGCCGCGTTCCGTTCCGCCGGCAGCCCCGTCTTTCACGTGCGCCATCTTTCGCTGCGTCCCGGCGCAACGTTCTTTTTGCCCGGGACCGAGGGCGCCGAGATCCATACAAGCGTGCGCCCGGCCGCAGGCGAGCCTGTGCTGGAAAAGAACTTCCCCAACAGTTTCCGTGGCACTGACCTGGACGAGCGGCTGAAGAAGGCCGACATGAAGCATCTCGTCATCGCCGGAATGATGACCCACATGTGCGTCGACTCGAGCGTGCGCCAGGCGTTCGATCTCGGCTACCGGGTCACGCTGCTCGCGGATGCCTGCGCGACGCGCGCGCAGAGCTTCGCCGGCGAGGCGCTTCCCGCGGCGCAGGTGCAGCGCGCGTTCCTCGCCGGGCTGAACGGGATGTTCGCCAAAGTCGCACCGACGGACGAAGTCCTCCAATCGCTGCAGGAGAAATGATGGGCTACGAATTCATCACGCCGGAAGTGAAGGGCCGGGTCGGGCTGATCACGCTCAACCGCCCCAAGCAGATGAACGCGCTTAACCCCCGGCTCATGCAGGAGCTGGGAGCCGCGCTTTACGCGTTCGACGCCGACGACGGGATCGGCGCGATCGTGCTCGCCGGCAGCGACAAGGCGTTCGCCGCGGGCGCCGACATCGGCGCGATGAAGGACTGGGACTTTGCCGATGTCTACAAGGCGGACTACATCACGCGCGACTGGGAGCATATTCGGCGCATCCGCAAGCCGGTGATCGCGGCGGTTGCGGGCTACGCGCTCGGCGGCGGCAACGAGCTCGCGATGATGTGCGACATCGTGAGCGCGGCCGAGAACGCGAAATTCGGCCAGCCCGAGATCAACCTCGGCATCCTGCCCGGTGCGGGCGGCACGCAACGCCTGCCGCGCGCGGTCGGCAAGGCGAAGGCGATGGACCTGTGCCTGAGCGCGCGCATGATGGACGCGCAGGAGGCCGAACGTTGCGGGCTCGTGTCTCGGGTCGTTCCGCTCGATAAGCTCATGGACGAGGCGCTGGCGGTGGCGCAGAAGATCGCCTCGTACTCGACGCCGGCGGTCATGATGGTCAAGGAGGCGGTGAACGCCGCCTACGAGACCACGCTCTCCGAGGGCGTGCACTTCGAGCGCCGGATCTTCCATGCCGCGTTCGCGCTCGCCGACCAGAAGGAAGGCATGGCCGCGTTCGTCGACAAGCGCAAGCCCGACTTCAAGCACCGCTAGCGAATCCGCTCTCGATGATCGCGCGCCGCGTCGCGGTGCTGATGCTCGCGGCCCACATCCTGTCGATGCTGGGCTTTGCCACGTACGCGGCGCTGCTCCCGGAACTGCGCGACCTGTGGCGGCTCACGAACACCGAAGCGGGCATCGTCGCCGGCGCGTTCTTTGTCGGCTACGTGGGAACGGTGTCCTATTGGACCGCGCTCACCGACCGCGTCGACGCGCGGCGGGTCTATCTCGCGGGGAGCCTGCTCGCTACGGCGGGCAGCGCGGGATTCGGTCTCGCCGCGGATGGCTTCGCCAGCGCATTCCTACTGCAGGCGCTCGTCGGCGCGGGTGTCGCGGCCACCTACATGCCCGGGCTGCGGCTGCTCTCGGACCATGCGAGCGGACCGGCCCAGAGCCGCTACATCGCCTTCTACACCTCCTTCTTCGGCATTGGCACCGCGCTTTCGCTCGCGCTCGCGGGGGCGCTCGCGCCGCGCGCCGGCTGGCAAGCCGCCTTCGTGGTATCGGCGGTGGGCCCGTTGGCGGCCGGCCTGCTCGTCATGGCGGGCGTGGCGAAGTCCGCGCGCAAACCGGGCGCGCCGGCGCAGTCCCTCCCGCCGCTCTCGCTGGCGACGCTGTTTCCGCTTCGCGCCTGGCGCCGCGTGCTCGCGAACCGCGCCGCCGCGGGATATACGCTCGGCTACGCGGTCCACTGCCTGGAGCTTTTCGGCTCGCGCGGCTGGATGGTCGCGTTTCTCGCGTTTTCGGCGAGCTTGCAGGGACCCGGGAGCACGTTTCCCTGGAACGCGGCGGCGATTGCGGCGGTGGTCAACCTGCTCGCGGTGCCCGCGTCGATCCTCGGCAACGAGGTCGCGCTGCGGATCGGGCGGCGGCGCTGGATCCTGATCGCGATGACCGCCTCGGGCGCGAGCGGCATCGTGCTCGGGTTTTCGGCCTCGTGGCATTGGATGCTCGTTTGCGCGCTCGTGGTCGCCTACGCCATGCTGGTCATGGCCGAATCGGCGACGCTCACCGCCGGAATGGTGGCGGCTGCGCCCGACGAGCTGCGCGGCGCGGCGATGGGGATGTACTCGCTCGCGGGATTTGCCGGCGGCATGCTCGGGCCGGTAATCTTCGGCACCGCGCTCGACGCCGCCGGAGGGGCCGGCACCCAGGTGGCATGGGCGATCGGCTACGCGGCGATCGGCGCGGGGTGCCTGTTGGCGCCGCTCGCCGGACGCCTATTCTCCAGCACCCGCGCCGGGTAAACTGAGCCGGAGGTCTGCGCCCCTCGAAGGCGCGCAATCGCGAGGAGGAAGAACAATATGGAACGCATCTGGCTCAAGTCCTATCCGCCCGGGGTGCCCGCCGACGTCGACGCGCGCCATTTCCGTTCGCTCGGCGAGCTGTTCGAGAAGGCGGCGAGCGAATTCCGGGATCGGCCCGCCTACCACAACATGGGCAAGACGATCACGTTCGCCGAGGTCGAGCGCATGTCGCGCGCGGTCGGCGCCTGGCTGCAAAAGAAGGGACTCGGCAAAGGCGCGCGCGTGGCGATCATGATGCCGAACATGCTCCAGTACCCGGCCGTTCTCTTCGGCGTGCTGCGGGCGGGGATGACGGTGGTCAACGTGAATCCCCTCTATACCGCGCGCGAGCTCGAGCACCAGCTGAAGGATTCGGGCGCCGATGCGATCTTCATCCTCGAGAACTTCGCGCATACGCTCGCGGAGGTGCTGCCGCGCACGCCGGTGAAGCACGTCGTCGTGGCCTCGCTCGGCGAGCTGCTCGGCCTCAAAGGGTTGATCGTCAACTTCGTGGTGCGGAACGTGAAGAAGATGGTTCCCGCCTTCGATCTGCCGAATGCAGTGCGCTTCAAGCGGATGCTCGCCGAGGGCGAAGGGCTCACGCTCAAGCCGGTCGATGTCGGACCGGACGATATCGCTTTCCTGCAGTACACCGGCGGCACGACCGGCGTTTCCAAGGGCGCGATGCTGCTCAACCGCAACATCGTCGCGAATGTCCTGCAGTCGGAGGCGTGGCTGAAGCCGGCCTTGGGCGAAGACCTGCCGGTGATCATCACCGCGCTGCCGCTCTACCACATCTTCTCGCTCACGGTGAACTGCCTGCTGTACGCCAAGCTCGGCGGCTGCAACGTCCTCATCACCAATCCGCGCGACATCCCCGGATTCGTCAAGGAGC
The DNA here is from genome assembly GCA_041576355.1 of Burkholderiales bacterium. Lineage (GTDB taxonomy): Bacteria > Pseudomonadota > Gammaproteobacteria > Burkholderiales > SG8-39 > JAOUFA01. Next base: position 6,451 of record JBFGLA010000047.1, on the reverse strand, counting down.
TGGCGAAGCACCGCTACACGACGATTACCGGCGTCAACACGCTGTTCAACGCGCTGCTCAACAACCCGGACTTCGGCAAGCTGGATTTCGGCGCGCTGCGACTGTCGGTGGGCGGCGGAATGGCGGTGCAAAAGGCGGTCGCCGACCGCTGGAAGCAAGTCACCGGCAAGACTCTGCTCGAGGGCTACGGTCTGACCGAGACGAGCCCCTCGGCGACGATGAACCCGCTCAACCTCGAGGCCTACAACGGCTCGATCGGACTGCCGATGCCTTCGACCTGGATCGCGATCCGCGACGACGAGGGCAAGGACCTGGCGGTGGGCGAGACCGGCGAGATCTGCATCAAGGGGCCGCAGGTGATGGCGGGCTACTGGCAGCGGCCCGACGAAACGGCGAAGGTGATCATGCCCGACGGCTATCTTCGCACCGGCGACATCGGCATCATGGACGAGAATGGGTTCGTCCGCATCGTCGATCGCAAGAAGGACATGATCCTCGTCTCGGGTTTCAACGTGTATCCGAACGAGGTCGAGCAGGTGGTCGCGACGCATCCCGGCGTGCTCGAGTGCGCCGCGATCGGCGTGCCCGATCAACACTCCGGCGAGGTCGTCAAGGTGTTCGTGGTGAAGAAAGATCCGGCGCTCACCGAAGGCGACGTCCTGGAGCACTGCAAGGGGCAGCTCACGGGCTACAAGCGGCCGAAGCTCGTCGAGTTCCGCAAGGAGTTGCCGAAGACCAACGTCGGGAAGATCCTGCGCCGCGCGCTGCGCGACGAGAAGAAGTAAAGCAAGTCGGGACAGGACGGCGCTGCCCGCGAGTCCTGTCGGCCGTGCCCGTCAGTTCGGGCGCGATTGCGACCTTTGCGCGCTCACGACGCAAGGCCGTGACGTATTCCGATGTGGCACCGCGGCAATTCTGCTATAAGCAAGACGTTACAAGGACTTGCCAGAGGCCCGAGTGCTCTACAGCTTGTTCGAAGCGCAACATACCGCTCTTGCTCCGCTCCGCTTTGCAGCGGAGTTTTCGCGCGGCTGGTTCGGGCATCCGTTCAGTCCGTGGGCCTACTCGCCCCTATCGCGAAGAATCGCCGCGGGGAGCGACCTTTTTCTTCGCCTGACGCAGCGCTACGAGAAGCCGGCCTGGCGCGTCGACTACGCCGTGCTCGACGGGGACAAGATTCCGGTCGAGATCGAGGTCGCGCTCGACAAGCCGTTCTGTAAGCTGATTCGATTCCGCCGCCGGCTCGAGCGGCCGCGCAACGATCCCAAGGTGCTCCTCGTTGCGCCGCTTTCTGGGCATCACGCGACGCTCCTGCGCGATACGGTGCGCGCGCTCCTGGCCGAGCACGAGGTCTGGGTCACCGATTGGGTCGATGCGCGCATGGTGCCGCTCACCGCCGGCGCCTTTCACCTGGCCGACTACGTCGAGTACGTGCGCGAGTTCATCCGCCACCTCAGCGAGGGGAAGCGGTCCGACCTGCACGTAATCTCGGTGTGCCAGCCCACCGTTCCGGTGCTCGCCGCGATTTCGCTCATGGCCGATCGGGGCGAGGGGGAGGCCCCGCGCACGATGACGATGATGGGCGGGCCGATCGATGCGAGGAAGAGCCCCACCGCGGTCAACAACCTCGCGGTAAAGAAGCCGATCTCGTGGTTCGAGCACAACGTCATCCAGCGCGTGCCGCAGAAGTACCCGGGATTCATGCGCCGCGTCTACCCGGGCTTTCTGCAGCACCTCGGCTTCGTCGCGATGAACCCGGACCGGCACCTGAACGCGCACTGGGACTACTACAACCATCTGCTTGTGGGCGACGGCGACTCGGCCGAGTCCCATCGGCGCTTCTACGATGAGTACAACGCGGTGCTCGACATGCCCGCAGAGTACTACCTCGACACGGTGAAGACCGTGTTCCAGGACTTCGCCCTGCCTAAGGGGCGCCTATTCGTGCGCGACGAGCTGGTGCGGCCGCAGGCGATCCGCGACACGGCGCTGCTCACGATCGAGGGCGAGCTGGACGATATCTCGGGCAACGGGCAGACCGAAGCCGCACATGCGCTCTGCCTCAACATCCCGCGCCGCCGGCGCGAGCATTACCTCGCCCCCGGCGTCGGCCACTACGGCATTTTCTCCGGCCGGCGCTGGCGCGAGATGATCTACCCGCGCATCCGCGACTTCATCCGCCGGCACCGCTAGCGCAAGCGTGTCCGCCTGCGGCGCGCCCCGTCACAACTCGTAGCTCGTCCCCGCTGCGCCCACCGCGCGCTCGACGATCGCACGCGGCAGGTGCGGCACGAACAGCTCGATGAACTCGTACGCGTAGCGCCGCAGGTACGCGCCGCGCTTGACGCCTAGCCGCGTGGTGCTCGAGGCGAACAGGTGGTCCGCGTCGAGCGCGCGCAGGCGCCGGTCGCGCTTGGGGTCGAACGCCATTTTCGCCATGATGCCGACGCCGAGCCCCAGCTCGACGTAGGTCTTGATCACGTCCGCGTCCAGCGCGGTGAGCACGATGCTCGGCTTGAGGCCACGGCTCTCGAATGCTTTCTGCACGAGCGAGCGGTTGGCGAAAGCGAAATCGTAGGTCACGATCGGAAACTGGGCGATCGCCTCGAGAGTGAGCGGCTGCGCCTTGAGCAGGCGATGCCGGGGCGGAACGACGACGCACCGGTTCCACTGATAGCACGGCATCGACACGAGGTCCGGATAGAGCGCGATCGCCTCGGTCGCGATGCAAAAATCGGCCTCGCCCGCGAGCACCTGCTCGCAGATCTGAGTCGGGTTGCCCTGGTGGATGACGAGCTGCACCAGCGGATAGCGCCGCTTGAACGCCGCCACCGCACTCGGCAGCGCGTAGCGCGCCTGGGTGTGCGTGGTGGCGATCGTGAGCTTGCCGAGCCGCTCGTTCGCGTGCTCGTCGCCGGCGCGCTTGAGATTGCCCGCCTCGGCGAGGATGCGCTCGGCGATTTCGATCGCCGCCTTGCCGGGTTCAGTGACGGCGACGAGGCGCTTGCCGCGGCGCACGAACACTTCGATGCCGAGCTCGTCTTCAAGGGCCCGAATCTGGCGCGACACGCCCGGCTGCGACGTATGCAGCGCCTCGGCCGCCTCCGACACATTGAGACCGCGGCGCACGACCTCGGCCAAAAAACGTAGCTGCTGCAAGGTCATAGCATTGGTGTCAACAGCTTATTACTAGAACGCATAAGATCCTAACATATTCGTCTTTGTCGGTATAACGGGCGCGGATAGCATGTCCGGCCATGGACCCGCTTTTTGTCGTCCTCGGACTAGTCGTCGGCGCCCTGGTCGGAATGACCGGGGTCGGCGCCGGCTCGCTCGTCACCCCCGCCCTCACCCTGAGCGGCGTTCCCGCGCCGATCGCGGTCGGCACCGACCTCGTGTATGCGGCGGCCAGCAAGAGCGCCGGCGCGATCGCGCATCGCACGCAGCGCTCGCTCGATCTGGGTTTGGCGGGGTTGCTCGCCGTAGGCAGCGTTCCCGCCGCGGTGTTGACGCTCAGCATGCTCGCCGCGAGCGCGCACTCGATGCGGGAGTCCGTCATCGGCGCCGCGCTCGCGATCGCCTTGTTCCTGACCGCGCTGCTCCTCCTCGCCGGCCGCGAGCGGATCACGAAGATCGCGGCCGGCTACGAGGCATGGCTGGCTCCGCGCCGACGGGGATTGACCATTGCCGCCGGCGCGCTGCTCGGCGTCCTGGTCGCGATTTCCTCGATCGGCGCCGGGGCGCTCGGCGCTGCGCTCATCGTCGCGCTCCATCCCGCGATGCCGGCCGCGCGCATCGCCGGAAGCGACATCGCGCATGCGGTCCCGCTCACGTTCGTCGCCGGGCTCGGGCACGTGTGGATGGGCAACGTCGACTTCGGGCTCGCGCTCAACCTGCTCGCCGGGTCGGTGCCCGGAATCGTCGCCGGCAGTCTCCTAGCGGGACGGATTTCCGAGCACCTGGTGCGGCGAGTGCTTGCGCTTGCGCTGCTCGGCGCGAGCGGGCGGCTCGCCTACACGAATTTCTAGGGGGGGATCATGTATCTCTACGACGAGATCGATCAGCGCATGGTGGACGAGCGCGTGCGTCAGTTTCGCGAGCAGACGCGGCGTTTTCTGGCGGGGCAGATCGGCGAAGAGGAGTTCAAGGCGCTGCGGCTGAGGAACGGCCTGTACATCCAACGCCACGCGCCGATGCTGCGCATCGCGATTCCCTACGGACTGCTCTCGTCCATCCAGCTGCGTAAGCTCGCCGACATCGCACGCCGCTACGACCGCGGTAGCGGCCATTTCAGCACCCGGCAGAACATCCAGTTCAACTGGATCGAGCTCGAGGACACGCCGGACGTGCTGGCGGAACTCGCGACCGTGCAGATGCACGCGATCCAGACATCCGGGAACTGCGTCAGGAACGTGACTTGCGATCATTTCGCCGGCATCGCTCCGGACGAGGTCGTCGATCCGCTCGTTTGGTGCGAGCTGATCCGGCAGTGGTCGACGTTCCATCCCGAGTTCACCTACCTGCCGCGCAAGTTCAAGATCGCGGTGTCGGGCAGCCCGGCCGATCGCGCCGCGATCCTGGTGCACGACATCGGCCTGCTCGCGCTGAAGAATGGCGAGGGCGAGACTGGCTTTCGCGTCGCGGCCGGCGGGGGTCTCGGCCGTACGCCTATCGTCGGCCACGTCATCCGGGAGTTCCTGCCCTGGCAGCACCTGCTGAGCTACCTCGAGGCGATCCTGCGCGTCTATAACCGCTACGGCCGGCGCGACAACATGAACAAGGCGCGCATCAAGATCCTGGTGAAGGAGCGCGGCCCGGAGGCATTCGCGCGCGAGGTCGAGGCAGAGTGGGCGCACCTGGCCGAGGGCCCGCTCACGCTCCCGCGCGAGGAGGTCGAGCGGGTCGCGAAACGGTTCACCCGGCCGCCGTACGAGCGCTTGGAGGGTGCCGTGCCCGTGCTCCAGCGCGAGCTCGCGACCAACCGCACCTTCGCCGCCTGGCACCGCCGCAACGTCCACGCACACAAGGTCCCCGGCTATGCCGCGGTGACGCTGTCGCTCAAGAAGACCGGCGTTCCTCCGGGGGACGCGAGCGCGGCGCAGATGGACGCGATAGCAGCGCTTGCCGACCGCTATAGCTTCGGCGAGCTGCGCGTCACGCACGAGCAGAACCTCATCCTCGCCGATGTCGCGCGGCGCGACCTGCCCATGCTGTGGGAGGCGCTGCGCACCCTCGGCCTCGCGAGCCCGAACGCGGGACTGCTGACCAACATCATCTGCTGCCCGGGCGGGGACTACTGCTCGCTCGCCAACGCGCGCTCGATTCCGGTGGCCGAGGCGATCCAGCGCCGGTTCGACGATCTCGACTATCTGTTCGACATCGGCGAGATCGATCTCAACATCTCGGGCTGCATGAACGCCTGCGGGCATCACCACGTCGGGCATATCGGGATCCTCGGCGTGGACAAGAACGGCGAGGAGTTCTACCAGCTCGAGATCGGCGGCACCCAGGGCCCGCAGGCGGCGCTCGGCCGGGTGCTTGGGCCGGCGATGTCGCGCGAAGAGGTGCCCGACGCGATCGAGCGCCTGATCGAGGTGTATCTCGAGCATCGCGACTCTGACGCCGAGCGCTTCATCGATGTTGTGCGGCGCATCGGCATCGTACCCTTCAAGGAACGTGTTTATGGCAACGCTGATCAAGAACGGACGCATCGTCCCCGACAGCTGGCGGCGGCTTGACGCCGAGGCCGGCGGCTGGCTGCTCCCGGGCGAGAGCGGCCTCGTGCCCGACTTCCCGCAAGAGGAAGACTTGCTCGTGCCGCTGCCGCTTTGGCTCCTGCGGCGCGAAGATCTGCTCGCGCGCCGCGGAGCGAACGGCATCCTGCTCGACGCCGCGGACGAGCCTAGCGCGATCGCCGCGGACCTCGAGCGACTCGCCCTGGTCGCGGTGAATTTCCCGAAGTTCGCCGACGGACGCGGCTACTCGACGGCGCGGCTCCTGCGCGAGCGCTACGGCTATCGCGGTGAGCTGCGTGCGATCGGCGTCGTGCAGCGCGACCAGCTTCTCTTCATGCAGCGCAGCGGCTTCGATTCGTACGCGCTGCGCGAGGGCGAGGACGCGGTCTCGGCGCTTGAGGCATTTTCCGAGCTGTCGGAGGAGTACCAGGCCTCCGTCACCCGGCCGCTCCCCCTCTTCCGGCGACGGGCGAGCGCATGAGGCGGGCGATGGGCGATGAGCTTCGAGTCGATGTCGCGCAGACCATTGCGCTAAGCGCGCGCGAGCGTTCGCTCGATGCGCTGCTCGCGCGGATCGCGGCCGAGCATGCTCCCGCTGCGCTGGCGAGCAGCCTGTCGGCCGAAGACATGGTTCTCACCGACGCGATCGCGCGCAATGCGTTGCCGATCGAGGTTTTCGTGCTCGATACCGGGCGCTTGCACGCGGACACCCTCGC
>JBFGLA010000046.1:0-12766 GCA_041576355.1 Burkholderiales bacterium | reverse complement strand
GCGGCTCTTCCTTTCGGGCCCTGGGTTCGGGGCGCGGGGCCTCGGCGGGTGCTGCCGGCTGCGGCGCCACCTCTCCGCGCGCAATGGTCAGGCGACCCAGCGCACGGTCCAATACGATCACGTCCCCTGGGTAGATCAAGTGAGGGTTTCTGATCTGTTCGCGGTTGAAATTCCAGAGTTCGGGCCAGCGCCAGGGCGAGTCCGTAAACCGCTCGGAAATCCCCCACAAGGTGTCGCCCCGGACAACGGTATAGCGATCCGGGGCGTCGGGCTTCAGTACGAGAGGCGTTGCCGGAATCTGGGCGCGGACCGCTCCGGCGCACAGAGAAAAGAGGCCAAAAGCGAGTATTGTGATAGACTTACGGAGTCGGTGCCGCATAGGGGCCCTCAGATCTATAGCCACTCGCCAGGGGGCTTGAAACGCCCTTTATCTACCCAAATGTAGCACAAAGCGTGAACAGCTTACACGGCGCCTGAAATGGTGTCTGTAAGCTTTTAATTTTGAAAGACGTCTTTCTCAATCGATGGCCCTACTGAATATCCTGCGCTACCCTGACGCGCGGCTGCACAAGGTTGCGGCGCCGGTTACGGTTTTCGATGAATCCTTGAAAGTGCTCGTGCGCGACTTGGCCGAAACCATGTACGCGGCCCCGGGCATCGGACTGGCCGCCACGCAAGTCGATATTCACAAGCAGGTGATCGTGGTGGACGTCTCCGAGCGACACGATTCTCTGGTCGTCCTGGTCAACCCGGAAATCGTCGAGTCGAGCGGCATCTCCGATATAGAAGAGGGCTGTTTGTCGGTCCCGGGAATCTACGAGGTGGTCGAGCGTGCGGAACGCGTCAAAGTTCGCGCCTGCGACCACAACGGCAACTTCTTCACGCTCGAGGCGCAAGGGCTTCTTGCGGTCTGTATCCAGCACGAGATCGATCATCTCAAGGGCAAGGTGTTCGTCGAGCACTTGTCCCCGCTCAAGCAACAGCGTATACGCGCTAAGCTCGTCAAGCAGTTACGTAAGAGCGCCTGAGAACGCACGGGGCCGCCAAAACGTTGCCCCCGGCCCCGAAGCACGGACGCGGCGACCGGAAGCGTTATCTCACCGCTCCTTCGACCGAAGCCGCGACATAACGCGGCCCCTTCCGAGACCGCCATGCGCCTGGTATTTGCGGGCACTCCAGAGTTCGCACGAAGCGCTCTTGCGGCACTATTTGATGCCGGCCACGAGTTGGCGCTCGTTCTGGCGCAACCCGATCGTCCGTCGGGACGGGGTCTGCACCTAAGCGAAAGTCCTGTCAAGCGCTTCGCCCTCGAACGCGGAGTGGAGGTATTCCAGCCGCGAACGCTCCGAGACGCTTCGGCCGTCGACCGAATCTCCGCGGTGGGTCCGGACGCGCTCGTCGTTGCGGCGTACGGCTTGATCCTTCCCCAGACCGTGCTCGACGTCGCGCCCTTGGGCGCCCTCAACATTCACGCGTCGCTGCTTCCGCGTTGGAGGGGGGCGGCGCCGGTGGCACGAGCGCTTTTGGCGGGAGATTGCGAAACCGGCGTCACGATCATGAAGATGGACGCCGGCCTCGATACGGGTCCGATGCTCGCCCAGCAGCGGGTCGAGATTCTGGCGCGGGACGACTCCGCCACATTGCATGACAAGCTCGCTCGGCTGGGCGCGCAAATGATGGTCGACGCGCTCGCAGCGATCGGTTCTGGACCCGTCGAATACCGGCCTCAGCCGGCGCAGGGCGTTACTTACGCGCACAAGATCGACAAGCGCGAGACTTTGCTCGACTGGACCCGGTCCGCGGTTGAACTCGAGCGCGCAGTGCGCGCGTTCCGGCCGGCACCGGGCGCACACACCGCCATGCGCGGGGAAACGCTGAAGATCTGGCGCGCTTTGCTCGCCGATGGCCACGGCGAGCCGGGTCTCGTGCTCAAGGCGGGTCCCGACGGTCTCGTTGTTGCGTGCGGCACGGGCGCGCTCGCCCTGACCGAACTGCAGCGCGCCGGCGGGCGGCGGCTCGGCGCGGCCGAATTGCTTCGCGGCTGGAAGATCGCAGCCGGCGATCGTTTCGGCGCGGCGGCGCAGTGAGCTCTTCCGAGTCGCGCCCCTCGGTCGGCGCCGGAGCGCGCACGCGCAGCAAGCGCGCGGCGCCTTTACTCAACGACGCCCTGCGCGAGGCGGCAGGGCTCGTTGCACGCGTCGCGGCTGGGCGCAGCTTTTCCGTCGAGCTCGAGCGCCGCGCCGAAAGGCATTCTGCGACCGCGCAGCCCGCCGTGCTCGATCTGTGCTACGGGACGCTGCGGGGTTACGGGCGTGTGCAGGCGATCGTCGCGGCGCTCTCCCGCCGCCGGCGCCCGGACCCGGACATCGAGCCGCTGCTCTGGTGCTCGATCTATGCGATTCAGTCCGGGCGCTACGCCGACTACACGGTCGTGGATCAGGCCGTGCAGGCGTGCGATCGCATCGGGAAGCGGACGCCGAAGGCTTACGTTAACGCCGTTCTTCGGACCTACCTGCGCGAGCGAGATTCACTCGAAGCCAGGCTAGCCGCCAGCCCGGAATTCCGCTACCAGTATCCGCGCTGGTGGATCGAGCGTGTTGGAGCCGCGTACCCGGACGCCTGGCAGGGAATCCTCGACGCAGGCAACACGCATCCACCCATGGGATTGCGCGTCAATCGCAGGCGCGTGACGCCTGCGGCGTATGCGGACAAGCTCGCGCTGGCGGGAATGTCGGCGCGCCGCGTTGGCGAGTGCGGCCTGCTGCTCGAGCGGCCGATTTCGGTCAACGAGCTTCCCGGGTTCCTCGAGGGCGAAGTATCCGTGCAGGACGCGGGTGCGCAATTGGCCGCACGCTATCTCGATCTCGCCGACGGGCAGCGCGTGCTCGACGCGTGCGCGGCCCCGGGCGGCAAGTGCACGCATATCCTGGAATCGTCCTCGGTCTCGCTGACTGCGCTCGAGGTCGATCCGGCACGTCGCGCGCGGATCGAGAAGAATCTCGCGCGCCTCGATCTTCGGGCGCGGGTCGTGACAGCGGATTGCTCGCGCCTGACCGATTGGTGGGATGGTGTTCCGTTCGACCGCATCCTGGCGGACGTCCCGTGCACGGCGTCCGGGGTCGTGCGCAGGCATCCGGACATAAAGTGGCTGCGGCGCGAAACCGATGTCGCGCTGTTCGCGGCTCGTCAGGCGAGCATTCTGGACGCTCTTTGGCGCGTGCTCGCACAGGGTGGTAAATTGTTGTACGTGACTTGCTCGGTGTTTCCCGAGGAGAACGATGCCGTGGTCGGTGCGTTTTGCGCGCGCACGCCGAAGGCTCGGCGTCTCGACCTGCCGGATCGGACGCCGGCCCAGCTGTTTCCGGACGCGGACCACGACGGTTTCTATTTCGCGCTACTGGCGAAACAGACCTGACGCAATGCCAGGCGCTGCCTCGATTGCCAGGCTCCTTCTAGTGCTCGCGGGGCTCGTGTCGGGTGCCGCGGGCGCGGACGAGATCGCGGTGCGCGCGGCGAATCTGAGGGCGGCCGAGGAGGGCATCGTCCTAAACGCGGAATTCGCGTTCGAGCTCAATGCGCGCCTCGGCGAGGCGGTGTCGAACGGGGTGCCGCTGTACTTCGTGATCGAATTCGATCTCACGCGGCCGCGCTGGTACTGGCTCGACGAAAAGACCGCATCCAAGCGCGTTCAGGTGCGCCTGTCCTATCACGCGCTGCCGCGCCAGTATCGGCTCTCCACCGGCGTCGTGCAGCAGAATTTCGATTCCCTGTCGGACGCCCTCAATGTTCTGAAGCAGGTGCGCAATTGGCTCGTGGTCGAGCGTGGGGTTGCGGTATCCGACGCCAAATACGAGGCCGCCGTGCGCATGCGGCTCGATACGGATCTGCTGCCCAAGCCCATCCAGGTCAGTGCGCTTACCAGCAGGGAATGGAACCTCGAGTCGCCGTGGCGGCGGTTCGCGTTTCGCGCGCCGCAGCAGCCGCCGGCGCCGGTGGAGACGAGAGAGTCCGCGGAGGGCGACGCGCGATGAGAGCGCTTCTGATCGTCGGCGCCGCACTCGCGGGAGTGCTGTTGTTTCTCCTTGCGACAGCGAGCGCGAATACGACTTTGTTCGCCAGCCACTATCCCCTGCTGCTTGCGCTCAACGCAGCGCTCGCCGCGCTGCTCAGCGGCCTGGTCATCTATCAGCTCGCCTCGCTCTGGCGCCGGGTTCGCGCCCGTGTTTTCGGATCGCGGCTGACCCTGCGCTTTCTCGGGCTTTTCGCAATCATGGCGCTCGTGCCCGGGTTGCTGGTGTATACGGTGTCGGTGCAATTTCTCGGCAAGAGCATCGAATCGTGGTTCGATGTGAAGGTCGACGCCGCGCTCTCGGGGGGCATCAACCTCGGCCAGAGCGCAATCGATCAGATGCTCCTTGAAATGCACGTCAAGGCCCGAGCGATGGCGTTGGAGCTCGCCGATCGCACCTCCGCGCAGCAGATGGCGTTGCTCAACCGGCTGCGCGAGCAGGCCGGCGTCCAGGAAGCCGTGATCGTCGCATCGGGCGGAGGGCTGATCGCGAGCGCGAGCGAAGACGTGCAGAACTGGGTCCCGGTGCTGCCGAGCGCGCAGGCGCTGCGCCAGGCCGGGACGAACCGAACCTATTCGGCGGTCGATGCGACTCCAGGCAAGAGGCTGGAGCTGCGGGTTGTGCTGCCCATCGGGGCTCTCGCGCTCGCCGAGGAAACGCGATTCCTGCAGCTGCGCCAGAGACTGCCGGAATCGTTCTCGAGAAGTGCCGAGGCCGTCGACGCAGCGTATCGCGATTACCGGGAGCTCGCGCTTTCGCGCCAGGGGCTCAAGCGCATCTACATCGTCACGCTGACGCTGGCCCTACTGATGGCACTCGGCCTGGCTCTGATGCTTGCTGCAATCCTGTCGGACAAGCTTTCCGCGCCGCTCGCCAATCTTGCGCATGCAACACAAGCGGTCGCGCGAGGCGATTTCAGCCGCCATGCTCCGGTCACGAGCCGCGACGAACTGGGAGTACTGACCGAGTCGTTCAACTCGATGACGCGCCAGCTCGGCGAGGCGCGCAGCGTTCTCGAGGCGAACCGGGCAGCGCTCGAGACCGCCAATGCGCACCTGGAGAACATTCTCGCGAACCTGTCCACGGGAGTTCTCGTATTCGACGGGGATCTACGCTTGTCGATTTCGAATCATGGCGCCGAGGCGATTCTCGGCGGCGAGCTGCACGAGGTCTCGGGCAGGCCGCTTGCGGAGTGGCACGGCACGCTCGATTCTTTCGCTCAAGCCGTGCGCAACGCGTTCCTGACTCACGCCGGCAAGACTTGGCAACTCGAATTGCCGCTCAGAGACACCGGCAAAACGCTGCTTGTGCGCGGAACCGCACTGCCCGAGGCGAGTGGTGGCGGCCATGTTCTCGTGTTCGACGACGTAACGCAGCTTATTCAAGCGCAGCGGGCAACCGCCTGGGCAGAAGTGGCGCGGCGCTTGGCGCACGAGATCAGGAATCCACTGACGCCTATTCAGCTTTCCGCCGAGCGCCTGGAGATGAAGCTGGTGGGGCGGCTTCCCGCGGAGGAGGCCGAAACGCTGAGGCGCTCGACTCAGACCATCGTCAATCAGGTTTCCGCGCTCAAGGCGATGGTCGATGATTTCCGCGACTACGCGCGTTTGCCGGCGCCCGTGCCGGTGCGTCTGGATTTGAACGCGCTGGTGACCGATGTGCTTCTCCTGTATGAGGAATCAAGCGTGCCGATTGCGCGACGCCTCGCGCACGGCCTGCCGGCCGTACACGCGGATCCGGCGCAGATGCGTCAAGTGCTGCACAATCTGGTGCAAAACGCCCAGGACGCGCTCGCCGACCGCGACCAACCGCTGATCGAAGTGCGAACCGAGACGGTCGGTGATCGGGTGCAGCTGTCGGTCGCCGATAACGGCCGCGGATTTCACGAGGAGATGATGGCGCGGATTTTCGAGCCCTACGTCACGACCAAGCCTCGCGGCACCGGGCTCGGTCTGGCGATCGTCAAGAAGATAGTGGACGAGCATCATGGCGACATCGCGATAGAGAACAGGCCCGGGCGGGGCACTTGCGTGCGGGTGATGCTGCCCGCCAGCCGCGGCGGCGCGGTCGCGAAGGCCGCGTAGGGAGACCGCCGTGGCCCAGGTCATGATCGTAGACGACGAGATCGGCATCCGCGAGTTGCTCTCCGAGATCCTCTCGGATGAAGGGCACCAGGTGCTTCTCGCCGAAGACGCCGGCACGGCGAGGCGGGTGCGTGAGAGGGTGCGCCCTGATCTAGTGCTGCTCGACATATGGATGCCGGACACCGACGGCGTCACGCTGCTCAAAGAATGGGCGGCGTCCGGCCAGCTCACGATGCCGGTCGTGATGATGTCCGGGCACGCCACGATCGAGACTGCGGTCGAAGCGACGCGCATCGGGGCGCAGGATTTCCTGGAAAAGCCGATCGCGTTGCAGCGCTTGCTCGAGACCGTGCGCCGTGCATTGCGAAGCCCGGAGGTTGCGGCGGCGCGCGATTTCTCGCTCATAGCGCTCGGGCGGTCTTCCGCCCTGGTCGACGTCAAACGCCGCCTTGCTCAACTCGCCCAGTCCGGAACCGCGCTCATGTTGCGCGGCGAGCAAGGCATGCACCCGGAGGTGTTCGCTCGTTTGCTCGCGGCGCCCGGCGCACCTTTCGTGGACGGCCCGGGTTGTCTTGCCGAGCCCACCTCGGAGCTACTGGGGCGCGCCGCAGGCGGAATTCTGTTCGTGTCGGACATGAGGCGTCTCGGGCGGGCCGAGCAAAAGACGCTGGATTTCGTGCTTTCCCGCGCCATTCGGCATCGGGTGCGCGTCGTGTCCTTTTCGCCGACGGATCCCAGGACGCTCGCCGATAAGCACGAATGGGATGCGGATCTCGTTGCGAGGCTCTCCGAGCTCACACTCAAGCTGCCTGCGCTACGGGAACTCTCCGAGGACATTCCGGACATTGCGGCGCAGATGCTGGCGCGACTGGTCGAATCGCGCGTTTGCCCCTCGCACCGACTTTCGGCGGCAGCGTCGAAAGCGCTGCAGCAACACCTTTGGCCCGGCAACCTCGCCGAACTCGAAAGCGTAATCAAGGACCTCGCGCTGACCTCGCTCGACGAGGAAATCGGGCTTGATGAAGTCGTACGGGTTCTCGCGACACGCCAAGCGCCGACGGTATTTCCGGACATCACGCTCGACCGGCCATATCGGGAAGTGCGCGAGGCGTTCGAGCGGGCATACTTCCAGCGCCTGCTCTCAAGCGAGCAGGGAAGCATGTCCCGGGTCGCGGAGAGGTCCGGCCTGGAACGGACTCACCTTTACCGCAAGCTCAAGGCCCTGGGTCTGGTGATCGGGCGGCGTGAGGAAGGCTAGCCGTGGGTCGATGGGAAAGGGCTAGAATGTCGCACCGCAACACGGTCCGTCCCGAAGTGGAACAGGGAGCTCTCCCCGCTTGAAAATCGTCATCCTTGGCGCCGGCCAAGTCGGGTCTTCGGTCGCCGAGAGCCTGGTCTCGGAGCAAAACGACATCACGGTCGTCGATATCGATCCGGCGCGGCTGCGCCCGCTGCAGGATCGCCTCGATCTGCGTACGGTCGCCGGCAGCGCTTCTCACCCTTCCGTGCTGACCGAGGCGGGGATCGAGGACGCCGATCTCCTGATCGCCGTGACCCAATCCGACGAGACCAACCTCGTCGCCTGCAAGATGGCAGCGCGCATGTTCAACGTGCCGCGCCGCATTGTCCGCATCCGCGCGACCGACTACCTGGACAACGAGGCCGTGCTGGGCGAAGAGGGCTTCGAGGTCGATGTGTCGATCTGCCCGGAGCAGGTGCTGACCGATTACATCGTGAAGCTGGTTGAATTTCCCGAGGCGCTGCAGGTACTCGATTTCGCGTCCGGCAAGGTAGGGTTGGTCGCCGTGCGTGCGTTCGAGGGTGGACCGCTCGTCGGCCACCCGATCAAGGAGCTGCGCAAGCACATACCGAGCGTCGACGCGCGCATCGTCGCGATCTTCCGGCGTGACCGCGCAATCGTTCCCGAGGGCGAGACGCTGATCGAGGCGGGTGACGAGGTGTTCTGTCTCGCGGCCGCGAAGGACATCCGGCAGGTGATGCGCGAGCTGCGCCGGATGGACCGGCCCGTGAAGCGCGTGATGATCGCCGGCGGTGGCAACATCGGGCTGCGGCTGGCGCGCGCACTCGAGGGCGAATACTCGGTGCGGGTCATCGAGCACAGCAAGCGTCGCTGCGAACTGCTTGCCGCGAAGGTCGACAAGGCTCTCATCCTTAACGGAGACGCAACCGACGAAGAGCTGCTCGAGCAGGAAAACATCGCCGAAATGGACCTTTTCGTCGCCGTCACCAACGACGACGAGAACAACATCATGAGCTCACTGCTCGCCAAGAAGATGGGCGCGAAGCGCGTGGTCGCTCTCATTAATCGCAAGAGCTACGTCGACTTGCTGCAAAGCGGGCAGATCGATGTCGCGATCTCCCCCGCGCAGGCGACCATCGGCAAGCTCCTCGCGCACGTACGCCGCGGCGATGTCGTCGCGGTGCACAGCCTGCGGCGCGGAGCGGCCGAGGCGCTCGAGGCGGTGGTGCACGGCGACCGGGAATCGTGCCGCGTCACAGGGAGGCGCGTCGAGGAGATCGACTTGCCGCACGGCACTACGATCGGCGCGGTCGTGCGCGGCGACGAGGTGCACATGGCGCACCACGACACGCGGATCGAAGCCGAGGACCATGTCATCGTGTTCGTCACCGACAAGAAAACGCTGCCCAGGGTGGAGAAGCTCTTCCAGGTGGGCGCTCGGTTCCTCTAGAAGCCGCAGGCACGCATGCGCGTCGGCGCAGTCCTGAACGACCTCGGGCTGGTGATCATGCTGTTCGCCGCCTGCCTGCTGGTACCGTTCGCTTTCTCCGTCATGCTCGGGGACGGGGCGGCGCACGCCTATGACAAAGCGATCGTAGCGACGCTGCTGATAGGCGGAGCGATTTGGCTCACGACGCGCGCCACACGGCAGGAACTGCGTGTTCGCGACGGGTTTCTCCTCGTAGCGCTCGTCTGGACGACGCTCCCGGCCTTCGCCACGCTGCCGCTCATGATCTACTTGCCGAACCTGTCTTTCACGGACGCCTACTTCGAGGCGGCATCGGGACTGACGGCGAGCGGCGCGACGGTTCTGTCCGGGCTCGACCGGCTGCCGCCGTCTTTGAACCTCTGGCGCGGCTTCATGATCTGGCTCGGCGGCATGGGGGTCATCGTTCTCGCGGTGGCGATCATGCCGTTGCTCGGCGTAGGTGGGTCGCAGCTCTACAAGGCGGAAACTCCGGGGCCGATGAAGGATACCAAGCTCACGCCGCGCATCGCCGAAACCGCGAAGGGGCTCTGGCTCGTGTATTTCGGGCTGACGCTCGCGTGTTTCCTTGCGTATCGGTGGGCCGGGATGACCTGGCTCGACGCGCTGATGCATGCGTTTACGACGATGGGTTTGGGCGGCTTCTCGACTCATGACGCGAGTTTCGCGTACTGGAACTCGCCGAAAATCGAACTGGTGGCGATCACTTTCATGGTGATCGCCGGAATCAACTTTGCGACGCACTTCCTCGCCTGGCGCAAGCTCTCGCTGGGTGCGTACCGGCGCGACCCGGAGGCCTCGGTCTACTTGGTGGTGCTGGCGGGCTCGGTGCTCGGCATTGCGCTGTACTTGCACGCGATGGGGACCTACGCGGATTTCCCGACTGCGCTGCGCTACGCGGCGTTCAACGTCATCTCGATCGCCACCACCACCGGCTACACCAACACCGACTTCAACCTGTGGCCGATCTTCGCCCCGCTGTGGATGCTGTTCCTGTGCAGCTTCGTCAGCTGCTCGGGCTCGACCGGCAGCGGCGTCAAGATGATACGCGCCCTGATCCTGTTCAAGCAGGGCTTCCGGGAGTTGCTGCGGATCATCCACCCGAAGCTCTACCTTCCGGTCAAGTTCTCCCGGCAGCCGATCGAGAACACCATCGTGTTCGCGGTGCTCGCGTATGCGTTTGTCTACATCTCCTGCATCAGCCTGGGCACGCTGCTTCTCACCGCGACCGGACTCGACGCGATCACGGGATTCTCGGCGGCCGTGGCCTCGATCAACAATATGGGCCCCGGACTGGCTCAGGTCGGACCCGCGACGAACTATGCTTCGCTGAGCGACTTTCAGACCTGGGTTTGCACTTTCCTCATGCTGCTCGGGCGGCTCGAGCTTTTCACCCTGCTGGTCGTGCTCACGCCAGCGTTCTGGCGCAAGTGACGCGCGTTCCGCTGCACGTCGTGACCGGTCCGCTACGCTCGGGCAAGAGCGTCTTCATCGCGCGCATGGTCGGTGCGCGCAAGCTCTGGCTCGGACTGGAAAATTCACGCTCGCGGGCGTCGCACCCGATGCTGCGGCCGCTGCCGCTCGGCTGTCCCTGTTGTACCGCTCGCGTGGCGCTTCAGGTCACGCTCGCGCGCGCGCTGCGCGAAACCCGGGCCGAGCGGGTCTTCATAGAGCTCGTCGACTCCGCCCACCTGAGCACTCTTTGCAAGGTGTTAGACGAGCGACCGCTCGCGCGGTATGTCGAGCGGGCGCGGGATATCCGCCTGCCCGAACACGCCTCGCTTGCGCCCGAAGCGCTCGAGCAAAGCTGACTTCAAGCCCGCAGGACCGCAATGGCGAGGGCGATCCAGCCGCCGATGAAGGCGAGGCCGCCCAGCGGAGCGAGCGCTCCCAGCCAGCGCTCGCCCGAGAGAGCGAGCACATAGAGGCTGCCGGAAAAGAGCACGACCCCCAACGCGAGCAACCAACCCGCCGCCCGCAGCCACGCCCCATCGGGCAGCGCCAGGCAGGCGAGACCGACCGTAAGCACGCCGAGCGCATGCCAGAAATGGTATTGCACGGCGGTCTGGAACACGGCAAGCATTTCCGGCGCAAGCCGGCCTTTCAAGCCGTGCGCGCCGAAGGCGCCGAGCGCGACCGCGGCGGCGGCGAGCAGCGCGCCGAGAACGAGAAACAGCTTGGCGCTAGCCGGCACGGTAGGAGGCGCGAGATATCGGGCGCGCCGGCGTCGCTCTACTTGGACTTCTTCGTCTTCGTACGCTGCGGACGTTTCTTGCCGTAGCTGCCTTTGTAAATCTTGCCGCGCCGCGTCCTCTTATCGCCCTTGCCCATGGCAGTCCTCCGTGTATCGGGTGGCGCAGATTATAGCGGCGTCGCCGCCGTCTCGGGCTCGTAGGCAAGAACCGGCGCGAGCCATCTTTCGGCCTCGGCGAAGCTCATCGCCTTGCGCCGGGCGTAGTCCTCGAGCTGGTCGCGCCCGATCTTGCCGACCGCGAAATAGCTCGACTCGGGATGCGAGAAATAGAACCCCGAAACCGACGCAGCGGGCAGCATGGCGAACGACTCGGTGAGCCGCATGTCGGCATTGACCTGCGCTTCGAGCAGCGCGAACAGCGCTCCCTTCTCGGTATGGTCGGGGCATGCGGGATAACCGGGCGCCGGGCGAATGCCGCGATAGGCCTCGGCGATCAGCTGGGCATTGTCGAGCCGCTCGTCGCTCGCGTAAGCCCAGAACTCGCGCCGCACGCGCTCGTGCAAGTGCTCGGCAAAAGCTTCGGCGAGCCGGTCCGCCAGGACTTTGAGCATGATGGCGCTGTAATCGTCGTGACGGGCCTCGAACTCGGCGATCTTGCGCTCGATGCCGCCGCCGGCGGTCACGGCGAAGGCGCCCACCCAATCCGTAACGCCGCTATCTTTGGGCGCAATGAAATCGGCGAGGCACAGGTTCGGGCGACCCGTCGGCTTGTGATTCTGCTGCCTGAGGTTGTGCCAGGTTGCGAACACCTCCCGGCGCGACTCGTCGCGATAGATCTCGATATCGTCCGCGTTCACCTGGGCGGCGGGGAAAAGGCCCAGCACGCCGTGCGCGGCGACCCAGCGCTCCTTGATCATGCGCTCGAGCGTCGCTTTCCCCTCGGCGAAGACCTTGCGCGCCGCCTCGCCGACCACCGCGTCCTTGAGGATCGCGGGATACGGGCCCGACAACTCCCACGCCTGAAAAAATGGCGTCCAGTCGATATAGGCGACGAGCCGATCGAGGGGATAGTCGCGCAATACCGTGATTCCGGGCTTACGTGGGGCTGGGGGGCGATAAGCGGACCAGTCGGTCTTCAGCCCGAGGGAGCGCGCGAGCGCGATCGGATGCAGCGGCCCGGGACCTTTCTTGTCGCGATGCTGGACGCGGATCCGGTCATAGTCCGCACGGACCGAGGCGGCATAGGCGGCTCGATTTTCCGGCGACAGCAGGCTTTGGACCACCGGGACGCTTCTCGAGGCGTCCGGGACATACACGACCGCGCCGGAATAATGTGGAGCGATTTTCACCGCGGTATGCGCCCGAGAGGTGGTCGCACCGCCGATGAGCAACGGCACGGTGAACTGCGTGCGCTCCATCTCGCGCGCAACGTGCGACATCTCCTCGAGCGAAGGCGTGATGAGGCCGGAGAGGCCGATCGCGTCGGCATTTTCCTTGCGCGCGGTATCGAGTATGGTCTGCGCCGGCACCATCACGCCGAGGTTGACGACCTCGTAGTTGTTGCACTGGAGCACCACCGCGACGATGTTCTTGCCGATGTCGTGCACATCGCCCTTCACGGTGGCGAGCAGGATTCTGCCGTTGGACCGGCTGCTGGAGGCGGACTTCTCG
>JBFGLA010000045.1:0-12773 GCA_041576355.1 Burkholderiales bacterium | reverse complement strand
CGGGCGCTTCCTGGCCCTCGGACCCTGGCAGCCGCAGCTCCATGTCCCAGTCGCTCTTTTTCACCGCGGCCTGCAGCAGCCGGCACAGGGAATGCACGAGCACCGAATCGAGCGTGAGCGTGACGCCCTGCCCCTCGGGCGGGCGCAGAGCGAGGATGGGCTGGCCGTTGCGGTCCTGCCCGGTCTGAATGCTCGCGAGGAGCAGCGGCGCGTCTCCCAGCGGCCGCTCGCTCCCTGCGGCGTCGTATTCCTTGGTGAAATCCGCACGCGCAACCGCCTGCTCGTGCTCGAGCCCGAGCAGCGCCCGGCGCGCCTCGGGATTCGCCTGGCTGCGGATTTTCGGGCTCGCCTCTTCGGCGAGCTTGACGAGCAACGGCCAGAGGAGCTTGACGAAGCGCCGCGTGAGCCACATCCTCAGCTCGACCCCGCCCTGCGCGGAGATCAGCATCAGCAGCCGATCCTCGCCGGGCTCGTAATCGATCTTGATCTGGTGCAGGCGCACTCGGGTCTATACGGCAGGGTGTGAACAACGCAGGCCGAGCGGGCCCGCACCCCGTAGTGTATCCGCAGCCCAGCCGGGGCGGATGCGGACGCGTTACTCGGCGCCTGCGGCGCGGATCCGCTCGAGCAGCCGCGTAGTCGAGCGCTCGTGCTCGAAGGGGATCGAATGCACCTTTCCGCCGCGGGCGAGCACTGCGCGCGCGCCGACGATGCGCTCGGGCGGCCAGTCGCCGCCCTTCGCGAGCACCTCGGGCCGGCAGGCCTCGATCAACGCCGCCGGCGTGTCGTCGTCGAACCACGTCACTGCGTCGACCGAGGCGAGCGCCGCAAGCACGGCCATGCGGTCCTCGAGCGTATTGAGCGGGCGGTCGGGGCCCTTGCCCAGGCGCCGCACCGACGCGTCGCCGTTCACCGCCACGAGGAGCGAGGCCCCGAGCGCCCGGGCGCGGGCGAGATAGGTCACGTGGCCGCGGTGCAGAAGGTCGAACACCCCGTTCGTGAACACGAGCGGGCGGGGCAGGCGCTCGATCCAGCGCTCGATGTCCTGCGGCGCTCGGATCTTGCGCTCGAACTCCGGGTCCGCCGCCATGGCGCGCTCAGCCGGGAGGGCGCGTCGCCTGGCGCGAGGGCTTCTGCGGCGGGCGGCAGATTTCTTCGGTCGGCTGGCAGTACTCGAAGATCTTGACCACCTTGCGCACGCCGGCGGTAGTACGCGCGATCTCGACCGCGTCCGCGGCTTCCTGCTCGGTGACGATGCCCATCAGGTACACGACGCTGCCCTCGGTCACGACCTTGACGTGCAGCGGGTTGAACTTGCCGCCGTCGAGAAAGCGCCCCTGGACCTTGCCGGTGATAAACGCGTCGTTGCTGCGCGCACCGCGCGCGGACGGGTTTCCGATCTCGATCTCGTTGGTGACCCGGCGCACGTTCTGCACCGCCGCCGCGATGCTCTCGATCTCGGCCTTCACGCGCGCGTCCGGCGCTTCGCCGCTCAGCAGCACCGCACGGTTAAACGCGTTGACGTTGATATGGGCGACGCTACCGAAGCGCTCGTTGATGCGCGCCGCGGTCCGGATCTCGATGCCCTGGTCCTCGATCTGGGTGCCCGAGGTGCGCCGGTCCTCCATCATCACGACCGCGGTCCCCGCCGCGCCGATCGCCGCTATGGGCAGGCAGCCCTGCAGCGACAACGCGCTCGCGGCAAGCGCGGCGAGCGCGATGCCGCGCCTCGCCCTCACCGCTTCGCCCCGAGCAGCAGGTGATCGATCCCGTCGCACAGGCAGTGCAGAGCGAGCAGATGAACTTCCTGGATGCGCACGGTGCGCGTGTGCGGAACGCAGATATGCGCGTCCTGCGCGGCGAGGAGCGGCGCGAGACGCCCGCCGCCGTTGCCGGTGAGCGCCACCACGCGCAGGCCCGCCTCGTGCGCGGCGCGCACCGCCTCGAGCACGGTCGCGGAGTTGCCGCTGGTCGTGATCGCGAGCAGCACGTCGCCCTTGCGGCCGAGAGCGCGCACCTGCTTCTCGAACACGAGGTCGTAGCGGTAGTCGTTCGCGATCGAGGTGAGGGTCGAGCTGTCGGTGGTGAGCGCGAGCCCGGCGAGCGGCGCGCGCTCGGCCTCGAACCGGTTGACCAGCTCGGCCGCGAAGTGCTGCGCGTCGGCCGCCGAGCCGCCGTTGCCGCAGGCGAGGATCTTGCCGCCCGCGCGCAGCGATTCGGTCATGAGAACGATGCCGCGCGCGATCGGCGCCGCGAGCGCGCCCGCGGCGGAGAGCTTCAGATTCGCGCTATCGGCGAAGTGACCGGCGACGCGCGCCGAGAGTTCCGCCACGGGGTCGGCATGTCCCATGCGGCGGATTTTACACTGTCACTCGCAGAAGACCTCAAATGCGATCCGGCGCCGATCCGGGCGCGCGCCCTCTCACGCGCCGTGCATCAGCCCTCGCCGAAGGCGTTGCGGATCCACTCGACGCGAGCGCCCTCGAGGCGGTCGAGAAGCAGCACGTCGAAGCGGCAGGCGGTCTCGGCGCGCCCGGCGAGATAGGCCCGCGCCGCGGCGAGAATGCGCGCCCGCTTCGCCGCCGTCACGCTCTCCGCCGCGCCGCCGAAGGCCGCGCCCTGCCTCAACCTGACCTCGGCGAAGACGAGCGTTCCGTGCTCCTCGGCGATGAGGTCGATCTCGCCGTGGCGGCAGCGCCAGTTGCGCGCGAGGATGCGCAGCCCCGCGCGGCGCAACAGCTCCGCGCACAGCTCCTCGGCGCTCGCGCCGATCCGGGTCCCGCTCGTATCCATATGGGCTTAACGGCGGCGCGCGCCGCCAGTTGACCTGCCGCGGCGCGGTAAGATCAGCGCGAGGCGCCGCGCCCCATGCCCCACGGAACCCTCTACGTGATCGCGACCCCGATCGGCAACCTCGCCGACGCGAGCCCGCGCGCGCTCGAGATCCTCGCTCACGCCGACCTTGTCGCCTGCGAGGACACGCGCACCACGAGGACGCTGCTTGCGCGCCACGGCGTCGCGGCGCGAACGATGTCGCTGCACGCGCACAACGAGCGCCAGACGGGCGCCAAGCTCCTCGCCGCGCTGCGCGAGGGAAAGAGCGTCGCCCTGGTGAGCGACGCCGGAACGCCGGCGGTGTCGGACCCGGGGGCGCTGCTCGTTGAGGCCGCGCACCGCGAGCGCCTGCGGGTGGTCCCGGTTCCGGGGCCGAACGCCGCGATCGCGGCGTACTCGGCCGCGGGATTCGCCTCCGACCGATTCACGTTCGTCGGATTCCTGCCCGCCTCGGGCGGGGCGCGCCGCTCGGGGCTGGAGGCGCTCGACGTTCCCTGGCCCGTCATAGTCTACGAAGCGCCGCATCGCGTGCTCGAGACGGTCGAGGCCCTCGCCGAGCGCTTCGGTCCGGCGCGCGAGATCGTCATCGCGCGCGAGCTGACAAAGAAGTTCGAGGAGACCGAGCGCATGGCGCTCGGCGCGGCGCGCGATTGGCTGCTCGCCGATCCGCACCGCCAGCAGGGCGAGTTCGTGCTCGTTCTCGGGCCGGCGCCGCGCGCGGGCGCGGCCGACGACGCCGAAGCCGAGCGCGTGCTCGCGATCCTGCTCGAGACGCTGCCGGCGAGCGAGGCGGCGAAGACCGCGGCGCGCATCACCGGCGCGCCGAAGAACCGCCTCTACCGCAAGGTGCTCGATCGCTCCAAGTAGAATCGGGCCATGGACCGAATCACGCTGACGCGGCCGGACGATCTGCACCTTCATCTGCGCGACGGCGCGGCGCTCGCCGCGGTGCTGCCCGACACCGCGCGGCGCTTTGCGCGCGCGATCGTGATGCCGAACCTGAATCCCCCGGTGCGAACGACCGAGGAGGCGCTCGCCTACCGCGAGCGTATTCTCGCCGCGCTTCCGCGCGGCGCCGAATTCGAGCCGTTGATGACGCTTTATCTCACCGACGACACGCCGCCCGAGGAAATCGCGCGTGCGAAGTCCTCGGGCCGGGTGTTCGGGGTCAAGCTCTACCCCGCCGGCGCGACGACGCATTCGGACGCGGGCGTGACGCGGCTTTCGCGCTGCTTCCACACCCTCGAGAAGATGGAGGCGCTCGGTTTGCCGCTCCTCATCCACGGCGAGTCGACCGATCCGGCGATCGACGTCTTCGACCGCGAGAAGGCGTTCATCGAGGAGACGCTGGGGTCGCTGGTCGAGCGCTTTTCCGAGCTGAAGATCGTGCTCGAGCACATCACGACGCAGGACGCCGTGCACTACGTCGAAGTGACGGGCCCGAACGTCGCCGCGACGATCACCGCGCACCATCTCCTCATGAACCGCAACGCGCTTTTCATGGGCGGCGTGCGGCCGCACCATTACTGCCTGCCGGTGCTCAAGCGGGAGCGGCATCGCGAGGCGTTGGTCGAGGCGGCGACCTCCGGCAACCCCAAGTTCTTTCTCGGCACCGACAGCGCGCCGCACGCGCGCCGCGCCAAGGAATCGGCGTGCGGCTGCGCCGGCCTGTACACCGCGCACGCCGCGCTCGAGCTCTACGCGACCGCGTTCGAGGAGGCGGGCGCGCTCGAGCGGCTCGACGCGTTCGCGAGCGAGCACGGCGCCCGGTTCTACGGCCTGGCGCGCAACCGCGGCACGGTGACGCTGGTGCGCGAGGAGTGGAGCGTCCCGCAGACAATCGCGTTCGGCGACGACGTGCTCGTGCCGCTGCGCGCGGGCGAGACGCTGACATGGCGGCTCGCCTGAGCGCGGCGCGGGACGCCGCCGGCTGCGGCGCGCCGGCGTGGCGCGATCTCGAGGCGTCTTTTCGACACCCGATCTTCGATCCACTCCGCCCCGCGCTCACGGCGCTCGCCGCCGAGCGGGACTGGCCCGACGCGCAAGGGCTTAACGCGCTCGGCGCAAAGCTCGGCCCCGCCCCCCACAACGCGCTCGGTATGCCGATCCGATTCGTCGCGCCCCACGCCGGTGTCCCGGGCTACGAGCGGCATGTCTACGAGACCGGCTGCGTCGCGACACGGCCGCGCAACCTGCACGATCTCTTCAACGCGCTCGTGTGGCTTTCGTTCCCGCGCCTCAAGGCAGCGCTCAACGCACGCCACGCCGCGGAGATCCCGCGCGAAGGCGGCCGGCGCGGGCCGTTGCGCGACCTGCTGACCCTCGTCGACGAAGGCGGCGCGCTCGTCGCCTGCGCCGACGCCGGACTCGAGGAACTGGTGCGCGCGCAGCGCTGGAAGGCGCTCTTTTGGGACCAGCGCGAGCGCGCCGCACGCGGCATGCGGATCGTCGTCGTCGGCCACGCGGTGCTCGAGAAGGCGATCGCGCCCTGGCCCGGCATCACGTGCAAAGCGCTCTTCATCGAGGTCGAGCGCCCGCTCGTCGCGGCGCCGGGCGCCGAGCTCGCGGCGCGGCTCGATGAGCGTGCGGCGGCCTGGCTGGCGAGTCTGCCCCACGTCGCGACGCCGCGCCTGCTCCCGCCGCTGCCCGTGTTCGGCTATGCCGGCTGGCATCCGGGAAGCAAGGAGGCGTCCTTTTACGAGGACGAGCGCTACTTCCGGGCGTTTCGCAGCGAGCGCGCGCGGACCGCTGCGCGCGGCGCGTGAGCGCCGATCGCGGCTAGTGGCTCCAGCCGAAGCAGTGCCGCACTTCCTCGCCGAGGAGCGCATCCGAAGTCTGCTCCGCGGGAGGCGTCACGATCAGGCAGTCCGGGCTCGCCCAGTCGGGTTTAATCGCGCAGCCGCCCTTGTGCTCCTTGAGAAAGCGCCCGCACGGCTGCGACGGGTCCGAGGTCTGGAGCCAAGTGATGGTCACGGTCTTGACGTCCGCCTGCTTGAGGTAGGTCGGCGCACAGCCGCAGAGCGCGAGCGCGGCGCAGGCGATGGCGAGGCGATGGGTCATAGCGAGCCCTTGAGCATGGAAGCGGGTGGCGGGGCGAATTGTGACATCCGCCCCCGCCTCGCGCGCGGCCGAGGCGAGGCACGAGGCGGTAGAATGCGAACGGGAGTCGGCCAGGCAGCCGCTGCGCTCAAGCGTAGAGGAAAGTCCGGGCTCCGAAGAGCGGGATGCGGGGTAACGCCCCGGCGCGTATAAGCGCCGCATACGCGGCGTAAAGGCGACGAATAGGGCCACAGAGACGAGTCCTCAGGCAACTGAGGGGTGAAACGCGGCAACCTCCATCCGGAGCAACACCAAATAGGCAAGCGTCCGAGGTCTGCTCGACCGAGCTTGCGGGTAGGTGGCTTGAGCCGCGGGGTAACCCGCGGCCCAGAGGAATGGCTGCCATGGCGTGGACCGTGTCCCGGACCGCGCCAACAGAACCCGGCTTATCGGCCGTCTCCCTTTGTTTTTGTCGGACGTGGAAGTGTCGAGAACTGTCGTCTCTGTCGCTTTATCGCGACACGCGGCGATTCGTGGCGTTTGTCACGATCCGCCAAAAATTCCGCGCCGTGTTGCTTACGTTCCTTGCGCCTGGCCGAAGTCCGTGGCAAAAGTCTATGCCATGGGGGTTCCGCAAAAATCCGGGTTGCGCTTCGGCCCCGAAGGGGCACGCATCGGGGCCGGCGGCCATGCCGCATCCCGCAACGAGGCCGCGCCCGCGCTCTTCAGGCTGCTTGCCGACAGCGCGCTGTATCGCGCCGCATTCGCCGCCTGCGGATTCCCGATGGCGCTAGTCGACGCGTCGGCATCGGGCCGACCGCTCGTGCACGTCAATCCTGCGTTCGAGCGCTGCTTCGGCTACAGCGAGAACGACGTAAAGGGCAGGTCGTTCGCCTCGGCGCTCTGCCACGGCAACGAAGACTCCATCGCGAGGTTACTCGACGAGCCCGCATCGGTTGCCCCGCTCAAGGTGTGGCGCAAGGACGGCTCGACGGTCGAAGTCGACGCATCGGCCGGCGCCGTGCACGATTCGGGCGGAGCCCGGACCCACTGGCTGATCGCGTTGTACGACTCCGCCGAGGGCGCGAGGCGGCGCGCCGAGCGCGGCGCGCACGGGTCGGTCAGCGGCTAGACGTGCCCGCGGCACAACGCGCCGCGCTCAGTCGTCCTTCGACTTGAGCGACTGCCAGATGTCGACCAGCATCATGGTCAAGCCGATGAGCACGACGACGCTGAGCGCCGCGTCCTTGAGCTTAACCACCACCGGCCCGACGAAAACGATCAGCAGCGCCGCCGCCACGATTCCCGCCAAGATCTTGAATATCATCGCTGGATTCTCCGTTTAGCTTCCGCCCGCTTCGACCTGTGACACGAGCCAGCGCGCCGTGCGCAGCAGCCGTGCATCGTCGTCGCGTCGTCCAACCAGCTGCACCCCCATGGGCAGGCCGTTTTCGCCGCGCATCAGCGGCAGGCTGAGCGCCGGCATGCCGCACAGCGTCCACAGCGTACAGAATGCGGGATCGCCCGTGGCCTGCAGGCCCGCGGGCGCCGTACCCGGCGCCGCCGGCGTGACGATGGCGGCGCAGCGCTCGAAAATCTCCTCGAATCCTTCGTTGAGCAGCGGGATGCGCGCACGCGCGCGCTGGTAGTCGAGCGCTTTCACCTCGCGCCCGCGCTCCAGCTGCGTGCGCAGCTGGTCCGAAATCCGATCGCGTCCCTTTTCCCATTCGAGATCGAGGTTCGCCGCCATTTCGGCCTCCATGATCTCGCGGTGCCAGTCGAGCGACTGGCGCGCGCTCGCCGGCATCTCCACCTCTACGATGCGATCGCCGAGCGCCGCCGCCAGCTCGGCAAAGGCCGCCTGGGTCTCCTCTGTGGCGCGCTCCCAGGCCGGGCCCTTCACGTACGCCAGCATCGGCGGCAGCGGCGGCTCCTGCGCTACCGTGTCGACGAACGGCACGCGCGCGCGCAGCCGCGTGTCCGGGTCGCGCAGGTCGTGGCCAACGAGCTGCTCGGCAAGCAAGGCGATGTCTTCCAGCGTGCGCGCGAACATACCGACATGATCGAGGGTGCGCGAGAGCTTGAGCACGCCGCCGCGCGGAATCAGCCCGTGTGTCGGCTTGAAGCCGTACACGCCGCAGAAGGAGGCCGGCCGGATCACCGAGCCGTTGGTCTGGCTGCCGAGAGCGAGCGGCACCATGCCCGCGGCCACCGCCGCGGCTGACCCGCTCGAAGATCCTCCCGGCGTGTGCTGCGAGTTGCGCGGATTGCGCGTCTTGCCGGGGCTGAAGGTCGCGAATTCGGTGGTCACCGTCTTGCCCAGGATCACCGCGCCCGCGGCGCGCAGCATCGCTACCGCGGTGGCGTCGTGCTCCGGCATGCGACCGGCGTGCAGCACGCTGCCGTCTTCGGTCGGCATGTCGCCGGTATCGAAGATGTCCTTGATGCCGATCGGAACGCCGTGCAAGGGGCCGACCGGCCGTCCCTCGCGCCGATCCTGGTCGCGCGCACGCGCCTGCTTGAGCGCGTGCTCCGGGTCGAGATAAGTCCACGCCTCGACGTCGCGATCGGCATCGCGCACGCGCGCGAGGCAGGCCTCGGCGAGCTGCTCCGCGCTGATCGCGCCCTCGCGGATGGCGCGCGCGGCATCGGCCGCCGAGAGCCAGTTAAGCTGGGTCGCGTCCATGCGGCGCTCACCTGCCGTAGATCACATTGGGCAGCCAGAACATGATCGGCGGGTACACGTACACCACGAACATGGTGACGAACACCATGCCGAGGAACGGGAAGCACCCCTTGAAGATCGTCCACAGCTCGACGAACGGCGGCGCGATGCCCTTCAGGTAGTAAGCCGACATCGCCATGGGCGGAGTCAGGAACGAGGTCTGCAAGTTGAGCGCCACCAGGATGCCGAACATCATCGGGTCGACGTCGAAGTGCGGCAGGAGTGGCAGGAAGATCGGCACGAAGATGATGATGATCTCACTCCACTCCAGCGGCCAGCCGAGCAGGAAGATGATCATCTGCGACAGGATCAGGAACAGGACGGTGTTGAGGTTGAGGCCGAGGACGAATTCCTTGATCAGGCCTTCGCCGCCGAGATACGAGAATACTGAAGAGAAGGTCCAGGACCCGACGAATAGGAAACAGACCATGGCCGAGGTGCGCGCCGTGAGGTACACCGCTTCCTGTAGGCGCTGCCAGGTGAGCGCGCGGTACGAGGCCGCCAGCACCAGACTGCCCGCGGCGCCGACCGCCGCCGCCTCGGTGGGCGTGGCGAGGCCAAACAGGATCGAGCCCAGCACCGCGAAGATAAGCACCGCCAGCGGCACGAACGCCTGCGCCAGGAGCAGGAACGCCCTGGACCAGGGCACTTCGGCTTCCGCCTTCGGCAGCGGCGGGCAGAGCTTGGGATTGATCACCGCACGCGTGATCACGTAGGCGACGTACAACCCGGCGAGGAGGAACCCCGGCAGCAGGGCGGCGGCATACAGGCGCACGACGGAAATCGAGGCGGTGGCCGAATACACGATCAGCATGATCGAGGGCGGGATGAGGATGCCGAGCGTACCGCCGGCACAGATCACACCGGCGGAGAGCCGCTGGTCGTAGCCCGCGCGCAGCATCACCGGAAACGCGAGCAACCCCATCAGCGTGACGACCGCGCCGACAATGCCGGTGGCGGTGGCAAACATCGCGCAGGTTGCCAGCGCGGCCACTGCCATCGAGCCCGGGATGTGGCGCAACGCAACCTGCAGGCTATAGAACAGCTTGTCAAGGATGTTGGAGCGCTCGACCACGTAGCCCATGAACAGGAACAGGGGCACCGCCACGAGCACGTCGTTGCTCATGATGCTCCAGGTGTTTTGCGTCAGCAGGTAGAAAACGCGGCTGTCGAAGAAGTCCTGGTCCGGCCGGTAATAGGCGTAGAAGCCGAACCCGACCGCCATGCCCATCAGCGTGAAGGCGATCGGAAATCCGAGCAGGATGACGAAGATGAACAACCCCAGCATGACCAGGGCGATGACCGGATCGCTCACTTGGCGCCCTCCTGTTTGCCTGACGCCTGGGTGGCGTGCTGCTGCACCAGCACGTCCTCGAGCTCTTCCACGTCATGCAGGCGCGGCGGCCAGCGGTCGTCGCGGATGCACAGGATGCAGCGCAGCGTCTCGGCCAGCCCCTGCAGCGCGAGCAGCGCGGCGCCGAACGGGATGAGGATCTTCAGCTGCCACACCGGAATGCCGGCCGGGCTGTTGACGCTCACCTCGCGGATCTTGAAGGCGTCGAAGCCGTACAGCCAACCGGCGTACACCAGCGCGAGCACCCCTGGAAAGAAGAAGAGAACATAGAGTACAAGCTCGACTATCCCCTGCACGCGCGGACGCCATGTGCGATAGATGAAATCGCCGCGTACGTGGCCGTTACGCGAGAGCGCGTACGCGCCCGCCATGAAGAATAGGGCGCCGTACATGATGTAGCTGAAATCGAACGCCCAGCTGGTGGGATTATTGAGCGCGTAGCGCACGAACACCTCGTAGGAGGTGCCCAGCGTGAGGATGATGATGCACCACGCGAAAGCGTGCCCGACCGTCTTGCTCAGCTGGTCGATGCCGTAGATGAAGCGGCTGATCATTCTGCGAGCCCCTGCGCGTGAATACGCGCCCGACAAAAAAGGGGCGGCGCACGATGCGCCGCCCCGGTTGCTTGCGACGACCCCGCGCAGCCTTATGCCGACGGGATCTTCGTCTTGAACACGTGCTCGTAACCCATCTTGAACTCGGCGTCGTTCAGGAACCAGTAGTACACGACGCGCTTCGCCCAGGCACGCTGCGACTCGACCACCTTGGCGAAGAACGGGTCCTCGGACGACAGCCGCTTCGTCAGCACGTCCCAGGCCGCGAGCTGCGCCTGGAACACCGACTTCGGCGTGCGCAGCACCTTCACCTTGTGCTTGTCGATCAGGGTCTGCAGGTCCCTCGAATAGTTGTCCATCGCCGTCCAGTAATTAGCCTGCGATGCGGCTTCGACGCCGTACTGCCAGATCGCTTGCAGGTCCTTGCCCATCGAGTCCCATTTCTTCTTGTTGATCACGATCTCGAAGAACTCCATCGCCTGGTGGAAGCTGCCCATCTCGTAGTTCTTGATCACGTCCTGGGCGCCGAAGCGGCTGTCCGAGGTCGGATTGTTGAACTCGAACGCGTCGATCACGCCGCGCTCCAGAGCGGGGATGATCTCGCCGCCGGGCAGCTGCGTCACTTTCGCGCCCATCTCCTGGAACAGGTCGGCCGCGAGGCCCACCGTGCGGTACTTCAGGCCCTTCAGCTGGCTCGCGTCGGTGATCGGCTTCTTGAACCAGCCGAGCGGCTGGGTGGGCATCGGCATGGCGAAGAAGCCGACGACGTTAAGGTCGAGCTTGGCAAGCAGCTCCTTGTACAGGTCGAGGCCGCCGCCGCGGTAGATCCAGGCGAGCGTCTGGAAGGCGTCCGCGCCGTTGATCGGCCCGGAACCGAAGAGCGAAGCCACCTTCGACTTCCCGTACCAGTACACCGGCACCGTGTGGCCGGCGTCGAGCACGCCCTTGGACACCGCGTCCATCACTTCGAAGGGCTTCACCACCGCGCCGCCGACGAGATAGTCGACGCGCAGCCTGCCGCCGGACATCGAGTTGACGCGCGTCACGAACTCCTGCGCCATCTCGTTGAAGATATCCGTGGCGCTCCACGATCCCTGCATCTTGATCACAATCGGCGACTGCGTGCGGCCGATCATCGGGAAGCCCAAGGTCGCTGCGCCCGCTGTAGCCCCTGCCGCGCCCGTCAGGAATTTACGGCGCGATGCTTCCGGTTTTTTCTGCTCGTTGCTCATGAATTGCCTCCTTTTGATTGATCCCTGCCAAGTGCCCGGCCGGTGCCGCTGAGTGCTAGTCGTGCCTGAGGTCTTCTTCGAACGCTTCCCGAATGTTTCCCTGCAGGTCACCTTGAGACAGCGCAAGCCTAATCTATTCTAGCCCCGGCCCCGTGCGCCCGCAAGGCAACTTCACGATACGAAATGGGAGCCGTTCCCGCCGGCCGAGTCGGGTCAGCGGTAGTAGACGTAGTACAGGACCAGATAGGCGCCCAGCAGCACCGCGACCCACATCGCCATGCCGCCGGTGGTCCAGGTGCGCGCGAGCAGCCCTTCCGGCGCGTGGTGCTGCACGAGCCAGCGCGCGGCGCCGCGCACGGGACGAAGCGGCAGCTCGCGCAGTTCGCGCCAAAGCGCCGCTGCGCCGCCTGCGAGCGAGTCGATCGCGGCCGGCGCGAGCCGCCGGTAGAGCCAGTCGCTGTCGAGATTCACCAGGCGCTTCTCGGGCGGGTAGATGCCGGTGCGCATCAGCACAGAGAACGCGAGCGCCGAGAATACGAGCAGCTGCAGCTGTGTCAGCACGTGGCTGCCCGTGTACGGCACGTAATCGACCGCGAAGGGCAGGATCGCGTAGAGCGGGTCGGGGTACACGCCGATGCCGATGCACAGCGCCGCGGTGATTGCCATGGCGACGAGCATGTTCGCCGGCGCTTCCTCGCAGCGCTTGCCGGAGTCATGTGCAAAGAACGCGAAATAGGGGATCTTTATTCCCGAATGGTGAAACACGCCGGCGGAGGCGAACAGCAGCACGAGCCAGGTCACGAGCAGTCCCTCGCCGGCCGCGGCCGACAGGATCATGGACTTGCTGATGAACCCGCTAAACAGCGGGAATGCCGATATCGAAGCCGCGCCGACGATGCAAAAGCCCGCGGTCCACGGCATCGACTTGTACAGCCCGCCGAGGTCGGTGCCGTTCACCGTGCCGACGCGATACAGCACCGCGCCCATCGACATGAAGAGCAGCGCCTTGTAGAGGATGTGGCTGAACGCATGCG
>JBFGLA010000044.1:0-13012 GCA_041576355.1 Burkholderiales bacterium | reverse complement strand
TGCCTTGCGGGGCGTGTCTTTCACCGTGGATGCGGGCGAGCTGTGCTTCATCACCGGGCACTCGGGCGCGGGAAAGAGCACCTTGCTGAAGCTCATTCCCGCGATCGAGCGCCCGACCTCGGGCTCGCTGATCGTCGCCGGGCAGAACGTCGGGGTGCTACAAAGACGCGCAATCCCGTACCTGCGCCGCAACCTGGGCATTGTGTTCCAGGATCAAAAACTTCTCTACGACCGCAACGTGTACGACAACGTCATGCTGCCGCTGGAGTTCTCGGATCACCGTCCGCGCGAGGCGGCGCGGCGCGCGAGGGCCGCGCTCGACAAAGTCGGCCTGCTTGGGCGCGAGAAGGCGAATCCGATACAGCTTTCCGGCGGCGAGCAACAGCGCCTCGCGATCGCGCGCGCCGTGGTGAACCGGCCGACGCTGCTCATTGCAGACGAGCCGACGGCAAACCTCGACGCCGGCTCGGCGGCGCAGATCCTGGACATTTTCGTGGCATTCAATCAAGTCGGAGTCACAGTGGTCTTGGCGAGCCACGATCTCGCGCTCGTGGCGCGTTACGGCCGCAGGGTGCTCGAATTGCGGGAGGGACGCCTCCATCAAGGAAGCCGGACGCAATGAGGGCTTGGCTGCGACAGCATCGGCGCGCTCTGACCGCCGCCTTGCGCAAGCTCGCCGCGCAGAGATCCGCCGGATTGCTGTCGGCACTGGTCATCGGAATCGCACTGTCGCTGCCGACCGGCGGATACGTCCTGCTCGGCAGCCTGCAGACGATCACCGGCCGCGCCTCGCTCGACCCGCATGTTTCTGTGTTCTTGAGGACCGATGTAAAGCGGGCCGATGTTGACGAGATCGGCTTACGGTTGCGCGCCGACCCGCGCGTTGCGGGGGTGCGGTTCGTGCCGCGCGACGAGGCGCTCAAGGAACTCGGCGCCGCCGAGGGCCTTGCCGATGTCGTCGCGGCGCTCGAGCGCAATCCGCTGCCCGACACTTTCGTGCTTCGCGCCCGCGACGCCACCCCGGAGGCGCTCGACGCGCTTGCCGCTGAGCTGAGGCACGTGCCGGCGGTCGCCCATGTCCAGGTGGACGCGGCGTGGGCGCGGCGGCTCGCGGCGCTTGCCAGCCTCGTGCGCCTCACCCTTGCGCTGGTTGCGGGCTTGCTTGGCTTCGGCCTGGTGGCGGTGACGTTCAACACCATAAGGCTCCAAATCCTTACCTTGCGCGACGAAATATTGGTGTCGAAGCTGATCGGGGCGAGCGATGCGTTAGTGCAGCGCCCTTTCTATTACCTGGGGATGCTCCAGGGTCTGGCCGGGGGCTTCGTCGCGGTGGCGATCGTCTGGGCGGGCGTCGCTATCCTGAATTCGCAGGTCGCGACGCTTGCAGAATCCTATGGGTCGAGGTTCAGGTTCGGTTTTCTATCCTGGGGGGACACGACAGGCGTTATTCTCTTAGCCGGTGTGCTCGGATGGCTCGGCGCATATCTGTGTGTGAGCAGATACTTACGTGAAATAGGCTAATTTTAAGCAGGTCCACGGAGGACTCGGCGGGAACTTTGGGACCCATTAGCACTCTACAGATGCGAGTGCTAATATTCGCTACACGGAGGATCTACGGATGCAAAACTTGGCTCTGCCGATGAACTTGCCGATCTCCCTGGCGACCGGGAGTCTTGACGCGTACATCCAGACCGTTAACCGCTTCCCGATGCTCAGCGCCGAGGAAGAGAAGTCCCTCGCGCAACGTTACCGTCATGACAATGACCTCGACGCCGCCCGAAAGCTCGTGCTGTCGCACTTGCGGCTCGTGGTCTCGGTCGCCCGTGGGTATCTCGGTTACGGGCTGCCTCATGCGGACCTGATTCAGGAGGGCAACGTCGGCCTGATGAAGGCGGTTCGGCGCTTCGATCCCGCGCGCGAGGTGCGACTTGTGTCGTTCGCGATCCACTGGATTAAGGCGGAAATCCACGAATACATTCTGCGCAACTGGCGCCTCGTGAAGGTCGCCACCACCAAAGCGCAAAGGAAGCTCTTCTTCAATCTGCGTTCCATGAAGTCCGGACTCGCGCCGCTCACGAACGACGAGGTAAAGCGCGTGTCCGCGACGTTGAATGTGAAGCCTGAAGAGGTCGTCGAGATGGAATCACGCCTTGCCGGACAGGAGGTGTCGTACGAATCCGACGACGACGAGGACGCTTACGCTCCAGTGCACTACCTTGCCGACTCGAACGCCGAGCCATCGCGCGTACTCGAGGCCGAGGAGAGCGAGAGGATTCAGTCCTTGGGTCTCGGAAAAGCGCTCGAATCGCTCGATGCGCGCAGCCGTCGCATCATCGAGGCGCGATGGCTGCGGGAAAAAGATGGCGCGACCCTGCACGACCTGGCCGCCGAATTCAAGGTGTCGGCCGAGCGCATTCGCCAGATCGAAGCGAAAGCGATGGAGAAAATGCGTAAGGCGATGGAGAACGGGGAATCTCCGCTTGCCCTGCCCTCGCCGGCGACGAACTGATCCAGTCCCGGAAGGCTCGAAAGGGAAAACGGCCGCAGCATGCGGCCGTTTTCTTTGCTACCTCTCCCGCAGTAGGGTGCGGATGTCGTCGGCCAGGTCGGCGGCAATCCTGCCGTGCCGGACGAACAGGCGCAGCCGTCCCTTCGGGTCGATGACGTAGCTCTGGGCGCTGTGGTCTATGCTGTATGCGCCCGACGCATCCGTCGGTCGCTTCTCGTAGAACACCTTGAACTCCTTGGCCGTGCGCCGAACTGCGTCGGCGTTTCCGTGCAACCCGATGAATCTCGGATCGAACGCGGTCACGTAACGCGCGAGCAGAGCGGGCGTGTCCCGCTCGGGATCCAGGGTGACGAATAGCACCTGGACCCTATCCGCCTCCGCGCCGAGTTGCTTCATCACCTGCGCCAACTCGGCGAGCGTGGTCGGACATACGTCCGGACACTGCGCAAAGCCGAAAAAGAGGACCACAACTTGGCCGCGAAAGTCGTCGAGCGCCCGTGCCCTGCCGGTGTGGTCCGAGAGCGCCAGCGAACGTCCGTAGTCAGCGCCGGTGATGTCGGTGCCTTTGAACTTCGGCCCGCCCGGGTCGCATGCTACGACGAGCAGCGCGATCATCAGCAACCCTGCGTAACGCAGGAGGCGCAGAGCCAGGGTCGATCCTGCCACCTCGTCAGGACCCCAGGAGGTAATGATCGGCGAGCAGCGCCGCGAACAGTGCCGCCAAGTACGCGATCGAGAAGCGGAAGGTCCGGCGCGCGATCCGGTCGCTGTACGCGAGATAGATGCGCAGTGCGTACACGATGAAAACGGCGCCGAGCAAGACGGCAGCGATAAGGTAGATCCAGCCGCTCATGCGGATTGCGAAGGGCATCAGCGTGACCGAAAAAAGGATGATCGTGTAGAGCAGGACCTGCAGGCGCGTGTACTTCTGGCCGTGTGTGACGGGCAACATCGGCAGGCCCGCCCGGGCATAGTCCTCGGTGCGGTACAACGCGAGCGACCAGAAGTGCGGCGGGGTCCAGGCGAAGATGATGAGGAAGAGCAGCATCGCCTCGGTGCCGACTTCGCCCGTGACCGCCGCCCATCCGAGCACGGGTGGCATCGCGCCGGACGCGCCCCCAATGACGATGTTCTGCGGCGTCGCCGGCTTGAGGATCACCGTGTAGACGATCGCGTATCCGACAAAAGTGGCGAGCGTCAGCCACATCGTGAGCGCATTGACGAAATGACCGAGAAGCCACAGCCCGATCCCGCCTACCATTCCCGCGAAGACCAAGGTCTGCAACGACGTCAACTCGCCGCGCGGCAACGGCCGGGCGCGCGTGCGCTGCATCCGCGCATCGATCTTCTGCTCGACGAGGCAATTCACCGCCGCGGCCGCGCCTGCGACGAGCGCGATCCCGAGCGTCGCGGCGAGCAGGATTTGCGCGGACACCATGCCCGGGGTCGCGAGAAACATGCCGATCACCGCAGTGAACACGATCAGCGAGACGACGCGCGGCTTGGTCAGCGCGTAGAAAGCGCCCGCGCGCTGGAGGAGCGTTCGAGCGAGACCGGCGGATAGGACCTGGGCGAACACAGAGTCGGACGTGCTGCGGGGGAAGCCGTGCGAGGGGGCGATGTTATCACGCCGGGTGCGCACGCCTGCGCTCCGTCATCCGATGCGCGAGTACTTGAGCAGCCGTCGCAGATCCTTGATGATCAGCGCAGGCTCCGGATCGCGCGGAAATCGCATCATCAGGTTGCCAAGCGGGTCGACCAGATAGATATGGTCTGCGACGGCCTGCTGCGCCGGGAATGCCGCGTCGAATCCGCTCTCGCCGCGGACGACGTAAGTCCCGGCTATAGCCGCGGCCAGCTCGGGCGCAGGTCGGGAGCGGTCCGTGAGTATCCATACGCGCTCGATCCGATTCATATCCGCGCCGAGCGCCCTGCGTGCCTGTCGAATGAAATAGAGCTTGCGCTCGCAGTAGGCATCACAGGCGCCCGTATCAAAGGTGAGCAGGATCCATCGCCCGCGAAGATCGGGAAGACGGAGCGGCTCTCCGTCCATGCCCGGCAGCGCGACCGCCGGAACCGAGCGCGGCGCGAGTAGCTCGCCGTAGTTTCCGGTATCGCCCGGCGCCCAGTCGAAGACGTAGGCGAGCCAGCCGCCGACGACAGGGAGGGCGAAAAAGGCCGCGAGGAGAAGAAGCTTTACCCGGCCGCGCTTTGCCGGATCAGCGGGGAGGAAGGGCATCATTGCGGAACGAGAGCACGACGAACAAGATGACGGAGAGCACGGCGAGCGAGTACCACTGCAACGCGTACGCTTCGTGCGTTTCGACGCGGCCGCCCCGTTTCGGCCAGTCCCGAACGAGCCCATCGCCCGAGTCCGAGAGCTGCTCGATTACGATAGGCTGCAGCGCAAGACCGGTCTCGGCCCGGAAGTCGTCCACCCTGACGTTTTGCCGGACCCTCCCCCGGGGCGGAGCGCCCGGGGCATCGAGCGCTTGCGGGAAGCGATCGAGCGCGTAGCCCTCGATTCGATGCTCGCCCGAAAGGGTGGGAATCTCGGGCAGGATCTCGCGCTGCGGAGCCGCAGCGATCCAACCCCGGTTGACGAGCACATGCAAGGTCCCGCCGCTCAAGCGCAGGGGAGTCACTACTTCATAACCGATCCGACCGTCGCGGATCTTGTAGTCGAGCAGCACGGTGTGCGCGCTCAAGAACGTTCCGCGCGCGGCCAACCGCTTGCCGACGTAATCCGCCGGTACGACCGGCTGCGCCGGCAGCGCCACCGCAGGGCCGCGCATCGCAGCCTTGAACTCCTGCGACAAAGCCCGCTTTTCCGCTGCCCTGCGCGTCTGCCAGTTGCCGAGCGCGATGCTTGCCAGGCACGCGGCGAGCGCGAGCGCAAATCCCCACCATACGGGGCGAAACGTACGTCCGAGCACCTTCATGCCTGCCTGCGCCAGCACCGATCCGTTACACTTTCCGGAAAGCGGGGCGCGCGGACTCAAAGCGCCGCCCTGCCCGGCCGGTTATGCGCATATTCGTGATCGCGGTGCTCGTTCTGATCGTCGCCAGCCTCGGCTCGGCGCTGGTCTTCGTGGTGCGCGACCGCAGCGGCTCCAGCCGGGCCGTGAAAGCGCTCGCTCTCCGAGTCGGCCTTTCGATTGCGCTGTTCCTCTTCCTGATGGCGGGTTTCTACTTCGGTTTCATTCCCGGTCGGCTGTGAAGAATCCCCTCTCGCCGGAGTCGGCCCGCTCGCTTATAGCGCCTACAACCAGTACACGAAGATAAACAGGCCGAGCCACACCACGTCTACGAAGTGCCAGTACCAGGCCACCCCTTCGAACGCGAAGTGATGATCGGGCTTGAAGTGGCCGGCAAGGCAACGAGCGAATATCACCGTCAGCATGATCACGCCGAGCGTGACGTGAAAGCCGTGAAAGCCCGTCAGCATGAAGAATGTCGAGCCGTAGACGCCGGTCGTCAGCTTGAGATTGAGATCGGCATAGGCGTGCCAGTATTCGTACACCTGGAATCCGAGGAAGATCACGCCGAGCAGAATGGTGAGGAAAAGGAACGCCGTCAGCGGCCCGCGCTTGTTCTCCTTGAGCGCCCAATGCGCGATCGTGACCGTGACCCCGGAGGAAAGCAGCAGCAGCGTGTTGAGCGCCGGAATGCCCCAGGCGCCCATCGGTGAGAACTTCTCGGCAAAGGCCGGCCCGGCGGAGGGCCAGATCTCCTTGAACCCCGGCCACACCAGCTCGCCGTGCTCCAGGCTGGCCAGATCGGGAACCGAGAGCACTCTTGCGTAGAACAGCGCCCCGAAGAATGCGGCGAAGAACATCACTTCCGAGAAGATGAACCAGCTCATCCCCCAGCGGAACGACACGTCCTCCCACTTGCCGTACCGGCCGCCCTCGGACTCGTGGATGACGTCGCCAAACCAGCGGAACATCATATAGAGGAGGATCATCGCCCCCAGCGCGATCGAAACCCAGCCTGCCGAGGCATCGTTAATTACTAGGACCGCCCCGAGCGCCATGCAGAACAGCGCGATCGAACCGAGAATCGGCCACGGCATCGGCTGCGGCACATAGTAGTGCTGCTGCCGCTCGTGCGTGGTTGCGGACTGCGCCATGTTGCTTTCTCCCTGTGTAGAAATTTTCCGTTTACTGCCCGGTCACGACGCGAACGATCGCGACCAGCGTGAAGACGAATATCGCCGCAAGCGCGACGCCGACGATGACGATTTGCAGCGGACTGACGTGCGCTGTATCGCGATCATGGGCGGTGCGCCGGCGCACGCCGAAGAAACCGGCAAGCACCGTGCGCGCGACGTCGAATAGGGACGCGCGGCGCGGCGAATCGCCGGCTGTCACTTTCTCGCCCCCAGTCCCGCAACCTCGAAGAAGGTGTACGACAGCGTGATTGTCCCGATGCCCTTCGGTAGCGCGGGGTCGACCGTGAACACGACTGGCATGCGCCGCGCCTCCCCCGCGCCGAGCGTCTGCTGCGTGAAGCAGAAGCACTCGAGCTTCCTGAAGTACTGCCCCGCCGCCTGCGGGCCGTAGCTCGGCACCGCCTGCCCGGTTACGGCGTGGTCGCGCACGTTGACGACTTCGTACTCGACCTGCGCAAGCTCCCCCGGGTGGAGCGTCACTGAGGGCTCCAGCGGCCTGAACCGCCAGGGCAAGTCGTGCGTATTTCCGTCCAGTTCCACGGTCACGCTGCGCGAGCGGTCGACCTGGGTATTCACCGGCGCAGACGCCTCGGCGAAAGCGAGATTATTCACGCCCAGCGCTTGGCAGATCCGCTCGTAGAACGGGACGAGCGCAAAGCCGAACCCGAACATCCCGAGCGCGACGAGCGAGAGCCGCCATCGCATGCTGCGGTTGTCCGCCTGCCGGCTCTCGGCGCCCGAACTCATGCTCGCAGAAGCAGCTGCTTCATCACGATTCCGATGAAGAACGCAAGCGCGATCGTCGCCAGAATGAGGGCGGTCTTTGCGTTTCTGCTCACTCGGTCTCCGGTCCGCTACTTCACCACCGGCGGCGTCTCGAACGAGTGGTACGGGGCCGGGGTCGGCAAATCCGTCCACTCGAGCGTGTCGGCACCCTCCCAGGGTCTTTGCGGGGCCTTCTCCCCGCTTCGAATCGCCTTGACGATGATGTAGAGGAAGAACACCTGGGTCAGCCCGAAGCCGAACGCGCCAATTGACGAGATCTTGTTCCAGGTCTCGAACATGAGTGGGTAGTCGGGAATGCGGCGCGGCATGCCGGCGAGACCAGAGAAGTGCTGCACGAAGAACGTGATGTTGAAGAAGATCATCGTCAGCCAGAAGTGCCACTTGCCGAGGGTCTCGTCGTACATCTTCCCGGTCCACTTCGGGAACCAGAAATACACGCCCGCGAAGGCGGAAAAGAGCGCCCCCGCGACCATCACGTAATGGAAGTGCGCGACGACGTAGTACGTGTCGTGGAGCTGGATATCCACTGGCACCAGCGACAGGACCAGCCCCGTAAATCCGCCCAACGTGAACAGGAACAGGAACCCGATCGCGAACAGCATCGGGGTTTCGAACGTGAGCGAGCCCTTCCACATGGTCGTCACCCAGTTGAACACCTTGACCCCGGTCGGCACCGCGATCAGCACCGTCGCGTACATGAAGAACAGCTGCCCGCTCACCGGCATGCCCACCGTGTACATGTGGTGCGCCCATACGATGAATGACAGGATCGCGATCGAGGCGGTCGCGTACACCATGGAGGCATACCCGAAGAGGGGTTTCCTCGAAAACGCCGGGATCACCTGCGAGATCACGCCGAACGCGGGTATCGCGATGATGTAGACCTCCGGGTGGCCGAAGAACCAGAAGATGTGCTGGTACAGCACCGGGTCGCCGCCGCCGGCGGCGTTGAAAAAGCTCGTGCCGAAATGCCGGTCAGTGAGCGTCATGGTCACCGCTCCGGCGAGCACGGGCATCGCCGCGAGCAGCAGGTACGCGGTGATCAGCCACGTCCAGCAAAAGAGCGGCAGTTTCATCATCGTCATCCCCGGCGCGCGCATGTTGAGGATCGTCGTGATGATGTTGATCGAGCCCATGATCGAGCTCATCCCCAGCAGGTGGACCGCGAATATGGTGAGGTCCATGCCCATGCCCTGCTGCACGGTGAGCGGCGCGTACAGCGTCCAGCCCACGCCCGGTGCCCCGCCCGGCACGAAGAACGACAGGATAAGGAGCGCGCCGGCGAACGGCAGGATCCAGAACGACCAGTTGTTCATGCGTGCAAAGGCCATGTCGGGCGCGCCGATCATCATCGGGATCTGCCAGTTCGCGAAACCGACGAACGCGGGCATGATTGCGCCGAATACCATGATCAACCCGTGCATCGTGGTCATGGCATTGAAGAAATCGGGGTCGACCACCTGCAGGCCGGGTGAAAACAGCTCCGCGCGAATCACCAGCGCCATCACGCCGCCGACCATGAACATGATGAAACTGAACCACAGGTACATCGTGCCGATGTCCTTGTGGTTGGTCGTCATGATCCAGCGCATGATCCCGCCGGAATAGTGCCCGTGCTCGCCGTGATGCGCGTGGCCGTGAGTGTCAACAACTGCGCTCATTGGTATCGTCTCCTGATCTTAAATTCGGTCGCTACCAGTTGCGCAGCGCCCTGACCTCGGCGG
The DNA here is from genome assembly GCA_041576355.1 of Burkholderiales bacterium. Lineage (GTDB taxonomy): Bacteria > Pseudomonadota > Gammaproteobacteria > Burkholderiales > SG8-39 > JAOUFA01. Next base: position 3,819 of record JBFGLA010000044.1, on the reverse strand, counting down.
GCTGCACAGCGTCGATGTTCTTGTTGCTCCAGTTGCCGCGCGTGTAGGTAATCACTGCGGCAACGTCCGTGTCGCTCAATTGCTTGCCGAACGCAGCCATCGCGGTGTTGGGCTTGCCGTTCAGCACGAGCTCAATCTGGTGTTCCTTGGGGCCATTCACGATCTTCGAGCCATCGAGCGCGGGGAACGCGGGCGGCAGCCCCTTGCCGGTCGCCTGGTGGCAAGCAACGCAGTTGGCGGCATAGACCTTCTCGCCGCGGCTCTTCAGCTCGGCCGCCACCCAGACCTTCGCCGGATCTTCGGCGGACGCGGCAAGCCTCTTCTTTTGCTCGCCCACCCAGGCCGTATATTCCTCAGCGGTTACCACCTGAACGACGATCGGCATGAAGCCGTGATCCTTGCCGCAGAGCTCGACGCACTGGCCCCGGAACGTTCCGGTGCGCTCGGCCTTGAACCAGATGTCGCGTATAAAACCCGGGATCGCGTCCTGCTTGGCACCGAAGGCGGGTATCCACCAAGAGTGGATGACATCCGCCGCGGTGGTCAGCACGCGTACTTTCTTCCCGACCGGAACGACCATCGGGTTGTCCACCTCGAGCAGATAGTGCTCGCCCTTGGCCGCCTTACCCTCTATCTGCTCGCGCGGCGTCGCGAGCGTTGAAAAGAAGCGGATACCCTCGCCCTCGCCCTTGATGTAGTCGTAGCCCCACTTCCACTGATAGCCCGTCACCTTGACCGTCAAGTCAGGATTGGATGTGTCCTTCTGCGCGATCACCGTCTTGGTGACCGGCCACGCGATGACGATGAGGATGAGCAAGGGAACCACGGTCCAGATCACTTCCACGGTGGTGTTCTCGTGAAACTGGGACGCTTCATGGCCCTTCGATTTACGGTGTGCGTAGATCGAATAGAACATCGCGCCGAACACGCCGACGAAGATCACGATGACGAGGATCATGACGTATACGTGAAGGCCGTGGATTTCCGCCGCCATCGCGGTCGCCGGCGCTGGTAGATTCCACTCGAGCGCCTGCGCGGCGCCGGATAGCACTGTGCATAGCGCGGCGGCCGCCCACCGCGCCAAGGTGCCTGCCCTGTTGCTTGCCATCGTTGCCCTTTCTTGAGTCAGATGCCCAAACAGCGCTCAGGAACTGGTTCCGTCCCGCATTGCCGCAAATGCAGACTCCTGCCGACCGGCTCGTTCACGATCGGCGCACTCACCCGCAGGCATTGAAGGGGGAATCGAGCCGCGAACCGCGGCGGCCCCCAGAATCAAGGGGCCACCACGCATCGCCTTAAACGAAAGAAATTACCATAGTCAACACCACTCCTCAAGAAAATTGCCCGCCGACAATCCTCATTCCGCGCCCGGGCCACTTCAGTTACGCCGGGGCCGGACGAACCGAACCGGGCTAGGCGTGGAGGAGCCTGCCGGGCGGGGCGGGGCGCCCTTCCAGGCGTGGCCGTACACGACTTCGAAAGTTGCGTGCAGCCGCGAATCCCTGGTCTGCGCAGCCAGGCGGGCTCGCAGGTCGCGCAAGAACATCCTGCCGGACAGTCCGCGCCGCCGCTCGCGGAGCGCGTTCGTCTGTCCGGTCGATCGAAGCTCGTCGAGCAGCGCTTCGGGCCCCGGATAGCTCATCGTTATCAGCTCCATGTCCATCACGGGTGCCGAGAAGCCGGCCGCCACAAGCCGATCGCCGATGTCGTGCATATCCAGGAATTCGTGCACGCGACCCGCGCCCGCGGCGGCACGAAGCTCCTTCAGGGTATCCGGCCCGAGAGTGCTGAACATGAGCAGTCCTTCCGGCTCGAGCACGCGGCAGAATTCCTTGAGCGCATCGATCGGTTCGGGAAGCGCATGCAGCGCCATGTTGGACCAAACGAGCCCGAACGAACCGCCTGCAAGCGGAAGATGTTCCAAATCCGCGCACACGGCGAGCAATTTCGGGCCGACCCCGAGAGCGGACCAGAACCCTCCGGCGCGCACCGCCCTACGCAGCAGGGCGGGTGAAAAGTCGAGCGCAACGATCGGCGCGCCGCGATAGCGCTTTGCGAGCCGGCGCGCTTCGCGCGCCGTACCCGATCCTGCGTCGAGTATGCGTCTCGGAGCGATGCGCACGTAGTCCAGTCGCTCGAGCATGCGGGACCCGATCTCGGATTCGAGCCGTGCGGCGTTCGCGTAGGTATCGGCTGCCCGTTCGAAACGGCGGCGTAGCGCGCGGCGCTCAATATCGCCAGGATTTCGGGTCACGTCCCGCCGCTATGCGCTTTGCCGGCGGATCGCGCGCGCTGTGTTATGGCATCGAGCGTACGCTCGATGGCCGCTGCCACCGCGAGCACGTGGCGATCGGTGTCGCCCCGCCCGGCGACCGATAGCCCGACCGGCGCCGCGTCCGGCTCGTGGCAAGGCAGGCTCGCGGCGCAACCGTCGAGGAAATTGACTACACCGACATTGCGCAGAATGCGCATCGTCCAGCGAAAATAGTCCTCGTCGCTGCGGTCCACTTCGGCAATCGTCGGCGCGATGCACGGCGCGGTCGGCATCAGGAATGCATCATACGGCGCGAGCAGGGTTTCGACCTCGCGGATGTACTCGGCTCTCAGGCGCGTCAGCGCGACATAGTCGGCTGCGCTCATTTCTCTCCCTAGAAGAATCCGTTTGCCGACGCGCGGATCGTATTCCTGCAGCCGGTCGAACCACGGTCTGTGTATTGCGTACGCCTCGGCGCCCGCGAAGCCGCCTGCCTTGAAGTACTCGGCTTGCCGGTCGAATGCCGCCGCCCGAGCTTCGGCAATTACCGCGCCCGAGGCCGACAGCGTTGCGAGAGCCCGATCGAACGCTTTCGCCACCGGCTCATCCAGATCGTCGAGCAGGTTCGAGCGCGGAACGAGCAGGCGCAGTCCGCGCGCAGACAGCTCGGGGGGCGGCTTCACCGGCTCCCCCGCGAGCGCCGCGTCGTAGACCGCGCAACAGGGAATCGAGTTGGCCAGCGGCCCGACCGAATCGAGCGTGTAAGAAAGCGGGAACACGCCCTCGCGCGGAACGCGTCGTGCGGTGGGCTTGAACCCAACAACGCCGCACAGCGCAGCCGGCTGCCGAATCGACCCGCGCGTGTCCGTTCCGAGCGACATCACGCACATCCCGTCTGTCTGGGCAACCGCAGCGCCCGATGAAGATCCGCCGGGAACCCGCCCGCCCGTGCCGGATGCGCCTCCCCTGGGTCGATCCCATGGATTGCGCGGCGTGCCGTAGTGGGGATTGAGGCCGGTTGCGCCGAAGGCAAACTCCACCATGTTCGTACGACCGACGAGCACCGCGCCCGCGGCGCGCAGGCGCGCGACCGCAGGCGCGTCCGAGCGCGCCGCCGCAGCGCTGGCAAGCAATTTCGAGCCCGCACGAGTGACATCGCCGCCGACGTCGAACAGGTCCTTAACGGACACGGGTAGCCCCTCCACGACGGAGCGAACGATGCCTGCGCGCCGCAGAGTGTCCGACAGGTCGGCCTCGGCGCGCGCCGTATCGGCGTAGATCTTGAGGAACACACGTGCGCCCTCGCCCGATGCATCGGCAATGCGCGCAAGCGCCTGCTCGACGAGTTTTCGACTGGTGATCCTGCCCGCCTCAAGGTCCGCCGCGAGCCCGGCTACCGTCCATCCGCTTGAGATCATTCTTAGTTCGACCCTTTCCTCTTCGGTCAGCGATTCTCGCGGTCCGCCCGAGCGCGCGTCAAGGCGCATAATCGCCGTCACACCGTGACCACCTATCTCGCACGCGCCGCAGGTCGAGTCGCCGGCTTGGTGTTCGGCGGCTCCTGC